>JALVQM010000373.1:11860-30186 GCA_027025615.1 Desulfobacteraceae bacterium
GCCCATAATGGTTACAACCGGCGGACGGGGCACCAGCCGATCATCTTCTTCGGCAACCTCTTCGACGCTTTTAAGAATTGCTTCTTCTTCAAAAGCAGCTTTCTCTACTTCGTAATTGAATTCGGCTGCCACCAGGGCCGCAGTGTCATAATCGATGGTCTGGTTGACGGTAGCCATCACCCCCAGTCCCATCAGCTTGGCGATCATCTCGTTGGCCTTGATACCCATCCTCTTGGCCAGGTCTGACAAAACTATGGTTTCATCGATTTTAATGCGCCGTTTGATGGCCTTTGCCGTCGTAATCTGTGGCCGTTGAGCTTCCTGGGCAGCCTGGTCGCCGGCACCACGTCGACCTTTTCGACCCTTTTTGCCGGCCTTGCGACCTCTTTTGCCACTATACAGGGCAGCCCCTTCGACCACCTCTTTGCGTCGGAAAGAAATCTTCTTTTTAAGGAACTTGCGGTCACGTTCCTCGTCGAATCCTTTTTTCTTCTTACTCTTTTTCTTGCCTTCAGGAGCCGGGGCCGGAACCTCTACCGGCGGCATTAAATCCTGCGGTTCAACCGGTTCTTCAACTATGGTCGGCTCTTCAAGAACAGGTTCGGCAGGTACTCTTTCCGGCAGCTTGATAATCTTGGCCGGTGTATCCTTGGCTGCTTTACGCTTTTTGGCCTTTACCGCCTCGGATCTTTTTCTGGCCGGTTTCTGCTTTTCCTTTTCCGGTTTGGCCTGTTCAGTGGGCTTTTCTTTTACAGAGTCTGTTACTGACTCTTGCTCCGGAGCCTGTGGTTCGGTTTCAACAGCTGCCTGGTGCTCCACCTCGGTTTTCTCCTTGCCTGGCCGTGTTGCAGGTTCTTTTTCAGGTATCCGTGATTTTTGCGCTTCCGCCGGCACTTCAGCCTTATCATCTTTCCCGGGGGCTACTTGCTCCGGTTCGGCCTTTTGGGGCTCTTTTTTGCGGGCCACGATCCTGGCCGGTTCCTCAGTGGCAATTTTTTTGACCACTTCGGCCTTATCACCGGCTTGGGTTTTGACAGCAGTTGTTGGTTGCTCAAGGGTTTCTTTTTCTTCTGTTTCTTCCGGAGACGGTTCTTTTTCAGCTTCAATGTCGGGAGTTTCCGGCTGGACCTGCTTGGCCACTTTCCGACGCCGCCGAATAACCGTAGGCTTTATGCGTGTCTCTTCAACCTCGGCCTTCGGTCCGCCGAGCAAATGGGCGCGGATACGATCTTCAGTCTCCTCGTCCAAAGTGCTCATGTGGGAGCTGATACCAAGTTCCAAATCGCTGATTTTTTCAAGCAGGGCTTTGTTGGTCAGGTTAAGCTCCCTGGCAAGCTCGTAGACTCTTTTTTTATTTTTAGCCATCCATTCCCCCTAGTTCCAATATGGGTCAATCACCGCGGTTTTAAGGTCTTTTGCGGTCAGGCCGATGGCTGCACTGCTGGCCGCACACCGGGGGTATTGTTTTCAAGTTGCCGGCTCCGAATCACTTGCAGATTCATCATCGGTCCCGGATTCATCTACTTCAACTTTTTCCTCTTCCTGTTGCCGGGCTTCAGCTTCTGCCTGTTGCCCTGCTTCAGCTTCAGCCTGCCGGGCTGCAACCGCATTTTCCAGGTATACCCTCGCATTTTCTATCAGCTGCTGGGCCTTTTCTTCGCCAATACCCCTTATCTGGACCAGATCATCCACCGTGGCCTTGGCCAATTCTTCGGCTGAATAGAACCCCTGTTCGAACAGGACATCGGCCATACTAATGCCCACTCCGGGAAGTGCCATGAGGGAATCGTACCCACTTTTCATGGCTTCGCTGTACTGGGACTCACTGCTTACATCCAGTTGCCAGCCGGTCAGTTTACTGGCCAGTCGAACGTTCTGGCCCCGTTTGCCGATAGCTACTGAAAGATACTCGTCAGGAACGATAACTTCCATGGAACGATGGGCTTCATCTATGATGACCCGGGAAATTTCGGCTGGCTGCAAGGCATTGCAAACGTACTTGGCAGCATCCACGTGCCAGGGGATGATGTCTATCTTTTCACCCCGCAATTCCTGGACTACGTTCTGTACCCGGCTGCCCTTCATACCGACACAGGCCCCTACCGGATCGATATCAGAATCCTGTGATGCTACGGCTATCTTGGCCCGGCTGCCCGGCTCCCTGGCCGCACCCTTGATTTCCACCAGGCCTTCACTGATTTCCGGAACCTCGGTCTTGAAAAGGATGATCAGGAAATCAGGATGGGTCCGGCTTAGAATCACCTGGGGGCCACGGGATTCGTAAAGCACATCAAGAATTAGGGCCCGAATACGATCTCCCCGTCGGTAATTTTCCCGCGGAACTTGCTCCCGGACAGGCAGGACGGCTTCAGTGTTTCCCAGGTTGACGATTATGTCACCACGGTCAAAACGCTGCACGATACCGTTGATGATTTCGCCCTTGCGATCGATGTAATTGGCATAGACGGCGTCCCTTTCAGCGTCCTTCATGCGTTGGATAATGACCTGTTTGGCTGATTGGGCGGCTATACGACCAAAAGTTGATGTATCCATCTTGGTGCCCAGACTGTCGCCCAACTCACATTCCGGATCAAGCCGGCGGCCTTCTTCGAAACTGATTTGCAGATCGGGATCGGTGACCGTTTCGACCACTTCCTTGAACTGGAAAACCTCTATTTCACCGGTCTCTTCGTTGTATTGGGCCTCGACATCCGCCTTGGGACCGAACTTTTTCCTGGCGGCCGATCGCAGGGCTTCTTCCAAGGCTTTGATAAGAATCTGCTTATCTATACCTTTGTCCCGACTGATCTGGTCAACCACCCGTTTGATATCTGCGATAAACATCAGCTGTCTCCATTATAATTTATTAAATGGGCCTTTTTGATATTAGAAAAACCGAACAGGACAGCCTGGTCATTAATCACCAGACTCACCGTGTCCCCTTCGGCCCCATTCACTGTGCCGGTAAAGGTTCGCCTTCCTTTGATTGGCTCAACTGTCCGGATACGCGCCTGGTGGCCCTTGAAGCGATTAAAATCAGCAGGTTGTCCCAAAGGACGCTGGGGGCCGGGTGAAGAAACCTCCAGACTGTACCTGGCGTCGATATCTAGGTTGACATCTATCAGGGCACTTACCTGACGGCTGATATTTGCACAATCATCCAAAGTTATTCCTCCCGGCCGATCAAGGTAAAGCCTTAATACCCATCCCCCCGCTTCACGCTGCCACTCCACGTGAATCAATTCAATCCCTTCATCAACACAGACGGGACTGGCCAGGGTTTTCACAGCTTGTACAAATTCCTCCGGTGTCACTGCGACCTCTTCTTGCCTGTTGCCGGCGCCAAAAACCTCCAAACCAAATAAAAAACGGGCGTAAAGCCCGCTTTCTTGGTAGGGTAGAACTTTCAAAAGCTGCTGAAAGTTGTCAATTCATGTCTCTGCCCTTAGCAAACATGCGTTCCGTTAAGCCTCAAAATACCACCTTACCAAGAACGACACAATTAAAATCGGACTTAAAATGGTGGAGCGGGCAACGAGACTCGAACTCGCGACACCAAGCTTGGGAAGCTTGTACTCTACCAACTGAGCTATGCCCGCTTACCAAACTTTTCTTATAGGCTAGCCCTGAATTGTTGTCAAATATTTTTTCTTCCAGAGACTCTATCAAGCCCCCATCGATCAGGGCTTTTCAAAAAGCTGACAGCTACTGGTTTTAAGGTAATGATCACCGTGTTGCCTTGATAGGTTTTGCAAAAACGTCACTCAACCAGCTTGCGTAAATCTTCCAGTTCCGCTTTTATTTCCCCAAGAAGATCGGCAAATTCCGGCCGCTGTTGAAGACCTCTGCGGGCGAGATACTTGCGGGCGCCTTTGATGGTAAACTTTTTAACATAAAGCAGGTTTTTTATCTCCAGAATCAATTCAAGATCGCTTTTGCGATACAGGCGTTGGCCTTTGGAAGTCCGCTTGGGTTGTATCCTCGGAAACTCTGTCTCCCAGTAACGCAGAACCGAAGACGGCACTCCGACAATTCTGCTCACCTCTCCAATGCGGAAATATAATTTGTCCGGAATTTGGCCTCTAGCAGCACCCTGGTTTGTCATTGGGCCCCCTGGGGTCACCCTGGCCAGGCAAGGCGGTGTTGCCGTCAAGCAGGGACAGATGCCCTAAACTCTTTTATCAGCCGTTGCCCCACCACTTTGTGCAACTGGTTAACCTGTTCGTCTTCCAGAGTTGAGCGTGCAGATCGATAAACAATCCGGATTGAAATGCTTTTCTTGCCGGCTGCAATTGGTTTGCCTTCGAAAACGTCGAACAGGTAAAAATCATCTATCAACTCTTCCCCCATAGCTGCTATGTATTCCAAAAACAGCCGGCTTTCTATATCCCGATCGACAATAAGGGTAATGTCACGGGCGGTGGAGGGGAATTTTGGAATGGCAGTGGAAGTGCGCCGCCCGGGAATAACATTCAGCAGTTTTTCCAGATCCAAATCAAACAAAAAAACCGGCTGTTTGAGATCATAAGTACGACAAACTTCGCCGTGGACCCGCCCCACAAGCCCCAGGGGCTCTGTACCGCTCAAAACCCAGGCGCTCTGCCCGGGCTGAGTGTAAAAACAATCATCGTCAGAAACAACCGTGAACCTGACATCGGTAATAGCCAACCCGCAAAGGATACCTTCCACGGCCATTTTCATATCGAAAAAATCGCAGTCAGACTCCCTGGAATACAAGGGCGCATCGTAACGTCTTCCGGTCATAACGCCGGCCAGCATTTCCGGTTCTTGGGGCAGGGCATCCTTGCCCCTGGAAAGAAACACCTTGCCCACCTCAAATACCCTCAGATGATTGACCTGGCGGGCCAGGTTGCGGGCCACGGTTTCCAGCAAACCAGGAACCAGTGACGTCCGCATTACCGCCTGATCTTCTGTAAGCGGGTTTACAATCGGCAATTGCCGCCTGCGCTTATCATCAGCTCCCAGGCGCAGACGGTCGCAGGAGGCCTCGGAAATGAAACTGTAATTTATGGCCTCGCTGAAACCCATGCCGGTCAGCAGATGCCGGATTTTGTCACGGTAAACCAGACGCTCCTGCGGAGCTTTTCCGCTACTGGCAATAGGGGGAAAAGTGGTGGCAATACTATTGTAGCCTTCCAGGCGGGCCACTTCTTCCATCAAATCCACCGGACGGCTGATATCGACCCGGTACGAAGGGGCAATCACTTGCAAAGTGTCCTGGTCCAACGAATCCACCTTGAACTCGATGGACTTCAGCAAATCAGTAATTCTGCCCTTGTTCAGCCCGGTTCCCAGGAGCCTGTTGGTTGCATCCACGCTTAGCTTTACAGGCTGCGGTTCCGGCAGCCTGTAACAGATATCGATGTATCCGTCGACCAAGCGCCCCCCGGCCAAATCGACCATCATTTGGGCAGCCCGTTCAAGGGCATAAATGGTCCCCCGAGGATCCACACCTCGTTCGAAACGATAAGAGGCATCGGTATTCAAGCCCAGGCGTTTGGCGGTCCTGCGGATACTGACAGGGTCAAAATAGGCGCTTTCGATCAAAACCCTGACGGTGGACTCCTCGATTTCTGAATTCATCCCACCCATTACCCCACCTATGGCCACAGGTTTTTCACCGTCGCAAATCATCAGGGTTTCGGGGTTCAGACGACGTTCCTTGCCATCCAGGGTAACAAACACTTCACCATCTTCGGCTGTTCGGACGACAATGCGCTGTTCGGACAGATTATCGAAATCAAAAGCATGCAGGGGTTGACCGGTTTCAAGCATTACAAAATTGGTTACGTCGACCAGGTTATTGATCGGGCGCAGGCCGACCGAAAGCAACCTGTCCTGAAGCCAGAAAGGTGACGGGGTCACCTGTACCTGCTCCAAAAGGCGGGCCGCATAGCGCGGGCAGTGGTCCGGAGCCAGGATTTGAACTGAAGTAAGCTGTTCTATGGCACCTCCTGCCGAAGGCTGTTTTACCTCCGGGCGATGTATACGCTGTCCCTGGAGGGCCGCCACTTCACGGGCAATACCCATGATACTCAAACAATCTGAACGATTGGGGGTCAACCCTATTTCCAGTACCGGATCGTTGAGGCCCAGAGCCTTGTTCAAAGATACACCGGTTGCCAGACCGGCATCCAGCTCCATTATTCCGGAAGCATCGCCGCCCAGCCCCAACTCTACGGCACTGCAAAGCATGCCCTCGGAATGCTGGCCGCGAATGGTGCTTTCGGCGATTTTCACCCCTGCCGGCAACTCTGTCCCGGGCAAGGCCAAGGGCGCCAGCATGCCAGGGGTAACATTTGGTGCCCCACAGACTATCTTGTAATGCCGCTGGCCGGCCGCAACTGTACAAACAGTCAGGCGGTCTGCATTGGGATGTGGCTGGACATCATCAATCCGACCGACAAGAACCGTCTCAAGATACCCATAGCGGTCATAGACAGTTTCTACCTCAAGTCCCACCATGGTGAGACTGTCGGCCAACCGGTCTGTATCCATCTGGATATCCACATATGCTTTCAGCCAACTGAGACTTGCTTTCATTTTTGTCCGCTACTTTCAGAATTGGCGCAGAAAACGGTAATCATTATCAAAATATTTACGGATATCATCAACCTGGTACTTGAGCATAGCGATGCGCTCCACACCCATCCCAAAGGCAAAACCGGTATACTTTTCGGTATCATAGCCCACGTTTTCAAAAACAGCCGGGTGCACCATTCCGGAACCTAATATTTCAAGCCAACCGGTATGGGAACATACCCTACAACCTTTTCCCCGGCAAATGACACAGCCGATGTCCACTTCCGCACTTGGTTCGGTAAAAGGGAAAAAGCTGGGTCGAAAACGAAGGTTTGTCCGCGAATCGAACATCTGGTGGACAAATGCGGTCAAAATCCCTTTCAGGTCACCAAAAGAAACGCCTTCGTCTACCAAGAGACCTTCAACCTGATGGAACATGGGAGTATGGGTCAGATCTGAATCGCAACGGTAGACCTTTCCGGGTGCAACTATTCGCACCGGAGGGGCTTGTTTTTCCATTACCCGGGGCTGGGTAGGAGACGTATGGGTCCGCAAAACAATATTTTCAGATATGTAAAAAGTATCTTGCATATCCCGGGCCGGATGATTCTTGGGTATGTTCAGGGCTTCGAAATTGTAGTAATCGGTCTCCACTTCCGGACCTTCCACCACCTCAAATCCCATCCGGGCAAAGATATCGCAAATTTCCCGGGAAACCTGAGTAATGGGATGCAGGCAACCCGGCAGAACTCCCCGGCCAGGCAGAGAAACGTCCAGGCGCTCGGCAACCTGGTTGCCGGCTTCGAGCTGCTTCTGGATGCGGGCAAATTCCTTCTCCAGGTGCTTTTTGACCTGATTGGCCCGTTTACCGGCAGCAGGTCGCTGCTCGGCCGGCAGGTTCGAAATATTGCGCAGAAACCGGGTCACAAGGCCCTTGCGGCCCAAATACTTGACCTGCAACTGCCCAACGGCATCCGGGTCAACAGCTCCGGCCAGTTCTTCTGTGGCCTGTTCCAGAATTTTATCTATTGATGTTTCCACCACAAGACTGCTCTATTTCTATAACACAATAAGGTTATCGCCCGGCCTTTTGGTTCAGGCCACAGTAGCACAGTGGCTGGATTGTGGTTCCAGACCAGGGTTTCCAGCACCACCCGCTAAAGCTGCTGGGAAGCCAGCTCGGCAATCCGGGCAAAACCCTTGGGATCAGAAATTGCCAATTCGGCAAGAACCTTACGATCCAAATCTATTCCGGCTTTCTTAAGTCCAAACATGAACTTACTATAAGAAAGGTCATTGGCCCGCGCCGCAGCATTGATCCGCGCAATCCATAACTGGCGGAATTGGCGTTTTCGTTGACGCCGGTCACGATAAGCATACATAAGCGCCTTGTCCACGGAATCGGCGGCAGTGCGGAACAGTTTGCTCCTTCCGCCGCGGAACCCTTTGGCCAGTTTTAAAACCTTTTTTCTTCTGCGTCTTGCTTTATATCCTCGTTTAATACGCATTGTTTCTTCTCCTCAAATTTCCCTGCTTCACATTCTGGGACTCAGGTTTTTTACCCGTTGGGCAGCAGGCGTCGCACTTCCGCCATGTCGTTTTGGGCTACTATCTGAGCCTGCCGCAGGCGCCGTTTGCGCTTGGGTGATTTCTTCGTAAGGATATGGCTGGCATGAGATTTGGAAAATGCGAACTTCCCTTTACCGGTTCTGCGGAAACGCTTGGCTGCCGCCCTGTTGGTTTTGATTTTAGGCATCATGTTTCTCCTGGACAATTATTTCACCCATCAGCGCCACCGGGCCTGCTGGGCATAAGTCGATTTATATATGTAAACATCAGGGGTTACCGGGCTTTAGGCAAAAAAGCACTGGCGCGAGCACACTTTCCTGTCAAGCTCACGCCAGACCGGGGACCGTATAATTATGGCCGCCAAACAGCCAATACCTGAAAAAACCTAAACTCTAATTACTTTGGCGCCAGAACCATTATCATGGTTCGGCCTTCGAACTTGGGGGCCTGTTCGACAACGGCAATTTCCTCTACTTCCTCAGCTATTCTCTGAAGCAGGTCCCGGCCCCTCTGGGAAAGGGTGATCTCCCGTCCCCTGAACATAACGGTAACCTTAACTTTGTCCTTGCGACCAATGAATTTCTTGATATGCCCCAATTTGGTTTGCAAGTCGTGCTCGCCCGTTTTGGGGCGAACCTTTATCTCCTTGACCTGGAAAGTGGTTTGCTTTTTCCGGGCCTCGTGCTGCTTTTTTGTTTGCTCGTACTTGTAACGCCCGTAATCCATTATTTTGCAAACCGGCGGGCGTGCCGTTGGCGATACCTCAACCAGGTCAAGGCCGAATTCCGAGGCAGCGGTGAGCGCCTTCTCAATGGGCAAAATGCCGACCTGATTTCCATCCGGATCGATCACCCTGACTTCCCGCGCTCGGATATTATTATTGATTCGCGTTCTGCCGAACCTGTTCTGCTGCCCTTTTGAAAATCTTAAATTAGCTATTCTTCCACCTCCTGCTGGTTACTGAATTTCTTTTCTGAGCTTGATTTTTGGCATCGTTCTTAAACTTTGATCCTCTATACGACAAACAATTCAATTGCAAGAGAAAAATAAGCCAAAGCCGCCATTCATACCTGCTCCAGGACGTGCCTGCAGAGAAGGGTGTTCTGGAGATACGCATTTTCACTGCCGGCAAAAAATTCCTTGAACAGTTTCAGGCTCTGACTGCGCAAAACGCCTTTAATTATCTCCAGCTCGCCCTGATATAATGGGGGCAGGGGCCCCAAAGCGCACCCTGTTCCACCACCCATTACATCCTCATAAGCATAAACAATTTTACGGATACCGTGAATCAAAATGGCTCCGAAACACATCAGGCATGGCTCCAGGGTTACGTAAACCGTCAAATCTGCAGGATCAAAAACCGCCGGGCTGCCCCCCAGTCTGCGCAGGGCAACGATTTCGGCGTGATCGCATTCGCCACCAATGGAAGAGGCTGTGTTTACCCGGTGACCATCGGACACTACCCGGTCTTTACATACGATGATGCATCCTACAGGGAATTCCCCTTGTTCCAGGGCTGTGGCGGCCTGCTGCAAAGCAAGCTGCATAAATTTGACATGCCTGCCGCTATCTGGTTTCATTTCACAACCTGCAACTGCTGTCATCACAGGGGCAACTGTCATCAATTTCGTATGCAAACACAATCCTGGCTTCACGCTGCCGGCGTTCCCGGTCTATCGGCTCAAACTCCATGTCGGTCAATTGTCCTTCCAGATCGTCCCTTGCCGGGATCTCATCCAGACCCTTGTTGATGATTTTACCTGTCTTGCCGTCCAGGATATCAGCCTGGCGACCGTTGGTCACCACAACCAGGGGCACCTGGTAAGGGGCCACCAATCTGCCGAAAGCCAGGGCCGGCCTGTGCCTGGTGACCAGGGACCCGGGACCATAATGGATCAGGATCACGACCCGGCCCTTGATTTGCACCATGAAAGCTATGGTTATCAAGCCGCATTTTTCCCCGGCCTCAACCCGCAAACGGCACCTTGATTCTATCTGTGACTTATTATATCCCTTTTCCAGGACCAGCTTACGCGCAATCGCCTGCAGGTAACGCTCATCATGGGTATCGTCTATCTGTCGGCCGGTGAGAAAATCCTCAACACGGCCAAGAATCAAGTGGTGTCCAGCCATTTTAAAACCACAACCTGTGCACAAATTTTCATAAATACGAACAGCCAGGCTGAATCGGATATCCGGCTATTTGCGATTGGGTCAATTACCGGTTGCCTGAAAACTGTTTATGAGTTAACGTTTGCCGTGTTTGTGTCCGCACCCTTCCTGAACAGATTATAATTATAGATTATTTCATGCTGGGTGCGGTTTTGCAAGTTTGCATCTTTTGGAAACCTCGTTACAATGAATCTTACCCTGCGTGAGGCATACGAACAAAGAGAAAAAACCTTTATCGCTCCTTATGGATGCTTGAGCCAAGCCAGCCGGGGGCGGCAGACAGATGAGCCGTCCTGTCCCATCAGAACCGCTTTCCAAGTGGACCGCGACCGCATCCTTTTCAGCAATGCTTTCAGGCGGCTCAAACATAAAACCCAGGTATTTCTTTCACCTCTGGGCGACGAATACAGAACCCGGCTGACCCATACCCTGGAAGTGTCTCAAATAGCCCGCACCATAGCAAGGGCCATGCACCTGAACGAGGACCTGACCGAGGCCATCGCACTGGGACATGACCTTGGCCACACACCTTTCGGCCATGGCGGAGAAACCGCGTTGCGGGAAATATATTCCCGCAAATTCACCCATCAACGCCAGGGCCTGCGGGTAGTCGACGAAATTGAAAACAACGGACAGGGTCTGAACCTGACTTTTGAGGTGAGGGACGGCATTCTCAAACATTCCAAGGGATACGGCAAAATAATTCCCGATAATCCTGACAAGCTGTCCTGCACCCTGGAAGGTCAAGTCGTCAGAATCGCCGACATCATGGCTTACCTTAATCATGACCTGGATGACGCCCTGCGCAGCGGGGTAATCAAAATTGAACAGCTGCCGGAGCAATGCCTCCGGATTCTGGGAGCTACTCACTCCCAGCGGGCAACAACCATGATTCGTGATCTGGTTTACACGAGCCGGGTTGAGGGTGAGCAACTTGTGCTGGACATGACCCCCGAGGTTTTCGGGGCTATGACCACCCTGCGCCGTTTTCTTTTCGACAATGTTTACAGGTCTCCCCAGGTACATGAAGAATTCATCAAAGCCAAAAAAATCCTGTCGGAACTTTATACCTATTTTATGGAGAACGAAAAACAGCTCGAACATCAATTGATCAAAATGGAAATGGCCGGATGCCTGGTTAACGGAAACTCTTTGGCCAGGACCGTTTGCGATTTCATCGCTTCCATTACCGACCGTTACGCCTTGGATTTATATGAAAAGACATTTTTCCCACGTCCCACCGTCTGAATTGCAGGCCATGTTGCCCCCTCCTGAAATTCTCAGCCAGGCATGGGATAGGAGCAAAGCCCTGGATGACCTGTTTGATCAACTGGCTTTTATCTATGTCCAGATGGACAATGCCTACAATAAAATATCCCGCAATTTAGAATTTGACTGCCTGAATTGTCCTGACAATTGCTGCCATCAGACTTTTTATCATTTCACCTGGATAGAATACCTTTATCTTTTAAAAGGCCTGTGCGCGCTGCCGGATAAGGCTAAAGAGCAAATTTTAAAATCAAGCCTGGACAATTGCAGTTCAGCCCCTTCAGCAAAACCTGTATGCGGCGCCAACCAGAAAAGCCTGTGTCGGCTTTATGCCCACAGGCCGATGATCTGCCGGCTCCATGGCATTGCCCATAGCCTCACCAGACCCGACGGCCGGACGGTAACAGGACCGGGATGTTTCCGTTTCGAAGCCCTGCAAACCTCCCGGAAGGTCGTGCGGCTCGACCGGACTCCATTTTATGCCAACCTGGCAAAACTTGAACAGCTAACTCGTGAGCGCCTGGCCGTTACCCTGAGTTTCAGAATGACCGTCTCCCAAATGCTAATAACCTACAGTTATCTGGATAAAAATAAAATATGAAAACCCTGAACTCCGACAAACTGGACGCACTGCCCGGACTTAGACTCGAACCTGAAACCAGTTTTAACTTTCAATGCCATCCAGGGGTGTCATGTTTCAACCGCTGTTGCCGCAACCTGAATTTGTTTCTCTATCCTTACGATGTGCTACGTTTAAGGAAGGCCCTGGAAATAGATTCGGAAAGCTTTCTGGAAAGATACACCGACGTGGTAATGCGTCCTGACAATGCCTTCCCGGATGTCTTGCTGAAAATGGCTCACAACCAGGAAAAAACCTGTCCTTTTCTGGAAACTTCAGGTTGCTCTGTATATGCCGACAGGCCCGATACCTGTCGCAGTTTTCCGGTGGAACTGGGTTTACTGTTTACCGGCAACCAAGCTCCTGTTCAGGTGGCTTTTTTTCGCCCTCCCGATTTTTGCCAGGGCCGTTTCCAACAAAAAAGCTGGACCCTTCAGCAATGGATAGACGACCAGCAGGCCGCAACCTATAATCAAATGACCGCCAACTGGGCCCGTATAAAACACTTGTTTTCCCGTAATCCCTGGCAGGGAGACCATGATCCCCGGCTGAAAATGGCTTTCATGGCAGCTTACAACATCGACCGTTTCAGGCAGTTTGTTTTTGAAAGCAGTTTTTTGAAACGGTATAGAGTGAAAAAGAAAATGCAGCAGAAAATGCGTGCCAGCGATAAACAGCTTTTGGAATTTGCCTTTCAGTGGATCAAGTTCATGGTGTGGCAGATGCCAAACCGTCCCCTGGGCTTGTACTAGGCCCTGTGCCACGGCTTTCAACTTGCTGAATATCAAACCACACCTACAGGCATGGGAGCCACCGGCTCGCCGCCAAGAACGTAGCCCCCGTCAAGCCGCAATACTGCCCCGGTCATAAAGTCGGCCCCCTGGACAAGGAAGCGGACCGCGGCCACCACGTCTTCAATCTTTCCGGTCCTGCCAAGCAAAGTATGTTCCACAAGAGCTTGTTTCTGTTGCTCGCTGAGCAGTCCCCACCCCCTGGTTTGAGGCCCATGACGGGTTTCCACGATACCTATCATCAACTCGTTGACCCGTACTTCAGGTGCCCCCAGCCGGGCCCAGGTTTCGGTCAGCAGGCTTACCCCCCGGTTGGCCGCCGCATAGCCGTCATTGAAAACCAGGCTGGCCGGGCCACTGCGGCCAACGATACCTGCAATAGACGAAATATTGACCACCGTTGCCTGACCGCTTGCCTTGAGATAAGGCAAAGCGGCCTGCAGCATCCATTGCTTGGCTCTAAGGGTCGTGGCCAGCTCAAGGTCCCATTGTTCGGTAGTATAAGGGCCGTGAACCACGGGCCAACCTCCCCGTTCGATATTGTTAATCAGTATATCAAGCCGGCCGAAACGGGCCATGACCTTGCTGATAAGTTCCTCTACGGCGCACTGGTCACGCAAGTCTACCTCCACCATCAGGTATTCGCATCCTGCGGCGTTGAAATCTGCGCGCGCCCTGTCCAGGTGCTCCTGCCAGTCATGATAGGTCAGAACCAGTTTGGCACCGTCAGAGGCCAGGTCCAGGCCTATGGCTTTGCCGATGCCCTTGATGCTGCCCAATACCAGGGCCACCTTTCCTTCAAGGTTCATGATCCATGCCTCCCATCACCAGTTTTACCCAATCCAGGGCCAACTCCAGCAAGGCGTTGTCGTTTGACTTTGCTTTTCCAAGGCGGGTTTCAAAATCAAATTCACCGGGCCAGGGGCAACTGTTAGCTTTTGCCCTGAAATTATCCAGGTCGTACAAGGTGCTTATAAAGTCGTCTCGCTGTTGCCCGGCCATGGGTTTTCGTCCGAGTTTGTTCTGCAATCTCAATATGTCCAACATAAGGTCGTTGAAATAAATATAATCTTCAAGTTCCTGATCAGCTACCCATTGTTCAATTGTCTGAACCTTGGTGGCTTGGTGGCCCAGGCAATGCGGCTCCCTGATCAGGGCCCAATGTTCTTCTGGTTTTGCCCCTGATTTGAAAGAAGCTCCCCTGGCCAGAGGATATAGACGGCAGGAACCCGGACGATCCGGGTAAACCTTGCATCCTTTAGCACCGACAAAGGGACAAAGTCCACCATTGTGCATGTCAAAGCGCAGGCTTACTATGGGCAGACCTGTTGCAGGCCCTGTCCGGATAAGGGTATAGCGTCGTAAAAACTCACCTGATGAAAGATGCAGGTGGTTTTTAAGACGCAAAATATCGTAGGGTGTCAGAGCCTGGCTCAAATTACCGCAACAGGCATTAAAGCACGGTAATTGCCTGTGACAGTGGAACCTGAAAACAGCTCCTTTGCCCAGATGACGAACAGCGACCTGCATAATTTTGTATATAGGCAAAGGCCCGACATCTGGCAAGCATAATTCAAAGCCTGGGTTCCAATGCCTGCCACAATATATGGTGGCCTGCGAATCACAGTCATCCAAATATGGGAGCTTTCGTCACTGCCTTAAACTGGCAGGATATTCGGTAGTTTGCAGCGCTGAAAATCCTTGACAAGACAATGTACGAATGATATTCAAATTACCTTGTGTTGGTCATATCTTACCGAAAATTAAAGAAATTTTAGTCTGATTCAAGCGATGAAAATACTCGGGAACGTAAATACCCAAGTAATTGGATCTTATCCATACAGCTTTTTCCAATTAATCTTATCGGAAATGTCCGAATAGGGTGAGGTTCGGACGAGAAAAATGAAGGGAGGTGCGAAACACAGGAGGTCGAACCACAAAAGGATGCGGTTAGAAACTGTCTGAACATTACGCAAACAAATGGAGGTATTTTAAATGCCAAGTTACGTCATTCAGGAAAAATGTGACGGGTGCAAGGGTGGAGATAAAACCGCTTGCATGTACATTTGCCCCAACGACCTGATGGTTCTTGATCCTAATGCCATGAAGGCCTACAACCAGGAACCTGATCAGTGCTGGGAATGCTTTTCCTGCGTAAAGATCTGCCCCAGCCAGGCCATTGAGGTCAGAGGTTATGCAGACTTCGTACCCCTGGGAAGCAGCATTATGCCCATGCTGGGTACCGAAGACATCATGTGGACCTGTAAGTTCCGCAACGGTGTCGTCAAGCGCTTCAAGTTCCCCGTACGGACCACCCCTGAAGGTGCAGCCAATGCCTACGAGGATCTGAAAGGCCAGGATCTCGATAGCCCGTTGCTGGCCACCGAGGAAAAAGACGGATACCAGATCCCCAAACCGCAGGCGCTTGCCTAGAGCGGACTGTCGCACCTGGTGGAATTCACCTGATTGTAAGCTTTAATCTTAAGGAGGATAAAACATGGCATTACCGAACAAACCTTTAGGTGAAATTAAAGCCGTAAGGGATCCTGAAGTCGAGGAGCGCGAGGTTGATTGTTTGATAGTCGGCGGTGGTATGGCTGCCTGCGGCGCTGCTTTTGAAATCAAAAAATGGTTGCCCGAAGACATGAGTGTCCTGCTGGTGGACAAAGCCGCTCTGGAACGTTCCGGCGCAGTTGCTCAGGGTCTTTCAGCCATCAATACTTACATTGGCGAAAACACCCCTGATGACTATGTCCGCATGGTCCGCAATGACCTGATGGGCATTGTCCGTGAAGACCTGATCTTTGATCTGGGCTGCCACGTGGACGACTCTGTCCATCTGTTCGAAGAATGGGGACTTCCCATCTGGAAAAAATCCCCTGAGGGCAAAACCCTTGACGGCAAAAAGGGCCTCAAAATGGGGTCATTGAAAGATGGTGCCACTCCGGTACGCACCGGTAAATGGCAGATCATGATCAACGGCGAATCCTACAAGCGGATCGTGGCCGAAGCAGCCAAGAAAGCCATCGGCGACGAAAACGTCCTGGAAAGGGTCTTCATCGTCGAGCTGCTGCTGGACGCCGACAAGCCCAACCAGATCGCCGCCGCCGTCGGTTTTTCTGTTCGTGAAAACAAGGTTTTCATCATAAAATGCAAGGCCATGATGGTAGCCTGCGGCGGCGCCGTCAATATTTACCAGCCACGTTCGGTTGGTGAAGGCAAGGGCCGTGCATGGTACCCGGTATGGAACTCAGGTTCCACCTACACCCTCTGTATGCGTGTCGGTGCCGAGTTGACCATGATGGAAAACCGTTTCACCCCGGCTCGTTTCAAAGACGGTTACGGCCCGGTCGGCGCCTGGTTCCTGCTGTTCAAGGCCAAAACCCTCAATGGTCTGGGCGAACCGTATGCAGCCAGTGAAGCCGCCAAGCAGGAGTTGGAAAAATACGCTCCTTACGGAACGGCTGCCATCACCCCCACCTGCCTGCGTAACCACCTGATGCTGTTCGAAATGAAAGAAGGTCGTGGGCCCATTATCATGGATACGGTCACCGCTCTGGCAGAGCTTGGCAAGACAATGGACAAGAAAGAACTCAAGCATCTGGAAGCCGAAGCTTGGGAAGACTTCCTTGACATGACCTGTGGCCAGGCCAACCTGTGGTGTGCCACCAACACCGAGCCGGAAAAGAAAAACTCGGAAATCATGCCCACCGAGCCGTATCTGCTCGGTTCTCACTCCGGCTGCTGCGGCCTGTGGGTCTCCGGCCCGGATTACGACTGGGTACCGGATGCTTACAAGGTCAAGGCTGACAATGGCAAGGTCTACAAACAGATGACTACGGTCAACGGCCTGTTCACCGCCGGTGACGGTGTGGGTGGCTCAGGACACAAGTTCTCTTCAGGCTCCCACAGTGAAGGCCGTATTGCAGCCAAGCAATTGGTACGCTACGCAACGGATCACAAGGATTTCACCCCGACCCTGAAGCTGTCCAAGGAAGAAATCGTTGACCTGGTCTACAAGCCGGTACGGACATACCTCGATCACTGCGACTACACCACAGCCATTGATATCAACCCCAATTACATCAAGCCCAACGGCATGATGTACCGGCTGATGAAGGCCACCCATGAGTACGGTGCAGGAACAGCCACTTTCTATCAAACCACGAGCAAGTGCCTGGAAATTGTCATGGATCTTCTGCAGGTAATGCGTGAAGACTGTGAAAAGCTGGCTGCCGGCGACCTGCATGAACTGCTGCGGGCCTGGGAAATCATCCACAGGATCTGGACCGTCGAGTCTCATCTGCGCCATATCCAGTACCGTAAAGAAACCCGTTACCCGGGCTTCTACTATCAGTCAGACTATCCGGGACAGGACGATGAAAACTGGTTCTGCTTCGTCAATTCCAAGTACGATCCGGAAAAGGGCGAGTGGGATGTCTTCAAAAAAGAATACATCAAGATCATCCCGGATTAATCCATGGCTCCTGGTGAGTTGATCGCCTGAACACAAAATGCCTCCAGGTGTCTGCGGACACCTGGAGGTTTTTGTTACCTGGTTCAGGTCAGAAATCCATCCAGGTGATGCCCTTTTGTAGTATTGTCAGCTGGTTGTTTTTGCTATTTACAAAAAAATTTTTTATGTTAAGGTGCTCTGGAGCCCGAAACCCGTATCTGTGACAACTGCGCCCTCTGCTTTTGCCCGGACAGGTACGTGTTTCAGGTTCCAGATCATCAAGGGCATCACCTGATGAATTAGTCGGTCATCAAACCTGTTGCCTAAAATCATCAAACGTTCAATTACGGAGGGAAAGCATGGCAAACGCGAATACAGCCCCTGCAAGTGGCAGTATCATGGTGGTCGGCGGCGGTATCAGCGGGTTGACCACGGCCCTTGAAGCCGCTGAAGTGGGGTACGAAGTCTTTCTGGTTGAAAAGAATCCATACCTGGGGGGTCGAGTCGCTCAACTGAACCAGTACTTTCCCAAGCTGTGTCCTCCGACCTGCGGACTGGAAATCAATTTCAGGCGGATAAAGGACAATCCGCGGATCAAGGTTTTCACCCTGGCCGAGGTTGAGAAAGTAGACGGCAGCGCGGGCAATTACACAGTTACGCTAAAGCTCAATCCCCGCTATGTGAATGAAAACTGCACCTGTTGCGGAGCATGTGCCGAAGCATGCGAAATTGAGATTTCAGACGAATTTAACTTCGGCATGCGCCAAATCAAGGGTGCTTACCTGCCTTTTGAAATGGCTTTTCCGTCACGGTACGTAATTTCACCCCAGATAATCGGTACCGAAGACGCCCAGAAGGCCAAGGAAGCTTGCAAGTACGACGCCATAGACCTGGAAATGAACGCAAA
>JALVQM010000374.1 GCA_027025615.1 Desulfobacteraceae bacterium
GTGGCGGTAGATGAACAACCATGGCAGGTTACCTTCGGCGAAATGATAACCGACCTGGTCTTTAGCCCTGATGGTGGCAAGGTTGCTGCTCTTGGCAAAGAAAACGGTTTATGGACCGTGGTTGTGGAGGGCCGGGCCTGGAGTGATTTTTTCCCCATGGCCTGGCAGCCTGTTTTCAGCCCCGATGGCGGCCATCTAGCTGCCAAGGTTGAAAAGGAAGGACGTTACGGGATTGTTGTGGACGATTGTCTCTGGGACAAGTGGAGTGACCAGCTCTGGTCGCCCTGTTTTAGTCCTGACGGTGAACGAATTATGATTTGCCGAGTCGACAATGGTATATACTCGCGCCAGATCGTACCGGTTGGTAATATTTTGAAATAACAACGGGGAGGAGGCAATGCACCAATTTTATGCCCTTGTCTCAGGGCCCTTTGCCTGGATTGCTTTTGGTCTGTTTTTCGTGGGAATCCTCGTTCGCCTGATTGGTCTTGTCAGGATGGTCAACAAGACTGAAAAATTCATTTTTTCTTACATGAGTTTGAAGTACAGTCTGCGGTCTATCTTTCATTGGATCGTGCCTTTTGGAACGGCCAGTTGGCGATTGCATCCCTGGCTTACCATTGTGACCTTTGGTTTCCATATTTGTCTTTTCCTGACCCCGGTTTTTCTCATGGCGCACATTGTGATGCTGGACGAGGCCTGGAACATTTCGTGGTGGGCCCTGCCTGCTCAGGTGGCTGACTGGATGACCGTGGTGGTGATATTTGGTTGCGTGTTTTTCCTGGCAAGAAGGTTGACCCGCAAAGAGGTCCGCTTCGTCACCGATGCTTCGGATTTCATTCTTTTGACCATAGTGGCAGCGCCTTTTGTAACCGGACTGCTTGCTTATCACCAATGGGCCGGAACCGACTGGATTACCATTGTGCATATGCTCGCTGGAGAAATAATGCTGGTAGCCATTCCTTTTACCAGGCTGAGTCACATGATTTTTTCACCGTTGACCCGCGCCTATATGGGATCTGAATTCGGCAAGGTCCGCAATGCGAAAGATTGGTAAATAGTGTCAAGTCTTGGTGGCCATGCGCCCCCATGGGCAGGGAGAAACATTAAATGACAAAAGCGGAAAACAAAGAGCAGGCAACAACTGGTCAAATCCTTGACGATGGTATCAAGGTGGGAGTTTCTCGTCTGACTGCAGACAGGATCGAAAAGGTTGTCCGCCAGGTCCTTGACAAGGAAACCGGGGCCCGCCTCAAGGCTTACGTGGAAACCTGTATCCATTGTGGATTATGTTCCGATGCGTGCCATTTTTATCTTTCCCATGACAATGATCCTCATTTCTCTCCGGTGGGCAAGGTGAAACAGACCATTTGGGAAATGATCAGGTGCAAAGGCAAAGTAGATCCCGAATTCATAAGCCGGGCGGCTCTTATTGCCCATACGGAATGCAATTTGTGCAAACGGTGTGCCCAGTATTGTCCCTTCGGAATCGACATTGCCTACATGATGTCGATTGTACGTAGAATTATCCACAAGCTCGGTGCCACCCCCCTGTATCTTCAGGATACGGCCCACAGTCATTCTGTCCATATGAACCAGATGTGGGTCAAAGGTGATGAATGGGTTGACACCCTCCAATGGCAGGAAGAAGAGGCCCAGGCCGAAATACCGACCCTCAGGATACCTCTTGAGAAAGAGGGAGCCGACATCATGTATTCGGTTATTGCACCGGAGCCCAAGTTCCAGGCCCAGTTGATCTATCAGGCTGCGGTTATATTGGACGTTGCCGGTGTGAGCTGGACCATGCCGGCTGGTATAGGGTGGGACAACAGTGACATGGCAATGTTTACCGGTGACAACGAACTGATGGGACGCTTGAAAAGGGCCCATTTTGAGACGGCGGCCCGGCTGAAGGTAAAAAGAATCGTGATGGGCGAGTGCGGTCACGCTTTCCGTTCGGTTTACGACATGGGCAACCGCTGGCTGGGCTGGGCCATGCCTCCGATTCCCATTAGTCATGCAATAGATTTTTATTACGAATTGATTACCTCCGGGAAGATCAAGATCGCTAAGAAATACCCCAAGCCGGTTACCCTCCATGATCCCTGCAATGTTTCCCGGGGCGGTGGCTTGCATGACAAGGCGCGTTACGTGGCAAACGCCCTGTGCGAGGAAGTGGTTGAAATGTATCCAAACCGGGAACACAATTATTGTTGCGCGGCCGGTGGCGGGGTGGTCAATTGCGGTCCGCCATACAAGAAAAAGCGTGTCGAAGGCAACCGGGTAAAAGCCGAGCAGTTGTTCGAGGCCAAGAGCAGGGGAGCCCATACCCTGATTGCTCCGTGCCATAATTGTCACAGCGGCTTGCATGACGTGGTGCACCATTACGAAGTTGGACTGGAAATAAAATTTTTCCAGGATCTTATTTACGAGTGCATGGAAAAACCGGTCTGAATGACCCGGAAAGGAAATGGATATGAAAAAAGCTATCCTGGCCGGCTTGATGATTCTTGTGGCAGTTGTTTTTTTCGGTTCCCTGGCCGGGGGGCAGGAAGACATGAAAACGATTGACAACAGCGTATTTGAGCAGCCGAGGCGTCCGGCAGCGGTCTTCCTGCACGATGAACACAATGAAAATGCCGGTATTGAAGATTGTAGTCGTTGTCACCATTTGTTTGACGAAAATGGCAATAAACTGGAAGACGAGTCCTCCGAGGACCAGTCCTGCTCGGAATGCCACGCCATGAGCGACAAGGAGGGTCGACCATCTCTGCGTAAGGCCTTCCATCTGAATTGTAAAGGGTGTCACCTGGAGCTCAAGAAAGGCCCGGTTACCTGCGGAAGCTGTCATCGCTGGGACAGCCAGTCAATCCGGTAATTGCGTCAACAACCCGAAAAACGGGCCGCCGAAATGAATGGGGGAAAACATGGCCAAAAAAATTTTGATTATCGACGACGACCCGGTTGTGGTTAAATACCTCAGCACCCTTTTTGAAGACAATGGTTATGAAACCTGCAGTGCCGGAAGCAGTTCCGAGGGACTGGAAGTGGTAAGGCAGCAAAAGCCGGACCTGATTACCCTTGATTTGGAAATGCCCGGTGAATGGGGGCCGCGGTTTTACCGTAAACTTCGACAGGACAAGGAATTGCGCAATATCCCGATTGTGGTAATCAGCGGTATCGACGGGGATCACGCCATCAAGGGAGCAGTTGCTTTCGTGGCCAAGCCCTTTGATCCGGACAAGGTGCTAGGGATTGTCAAGCGGACAATCGGCTAATGGTTGTCCCGGCAATCCCATGACGGAGCATTCGGCCAGGACCTTTGCCCTGATCGCGGCCTTTTAGCCAGGAACATAAAGCCCGTTACCGGTTTGATCCGGTAACGGGCTTGGCAATTTTAGGCTGCTTTGATTATTTGCGGCTTTTTGCCAGGCCGATGGTATTCAAAGCTTCTTCAATCTCTCCCAGAATGGACGGGTCGTCGATTGTTGCCGGCATTTTCCATTCTTTGTTGTCGGCTATTTTCTGAATGGTTCCGCGCAGGATTTTACCGGAGCGGGTCTTGGGAAGTCGCTTGACGACAGTGGCGGTCTTGAAAGAGGCAACCGGCCCGATCCTTTCCCTTACCATCTGGATAACTTCTTTGATGATTTCGTCGTGGTCCCTGGTAACCCCGGCGTTGAGTACGAGGAAGCCCACGGGAACCTGACCCTTGAGCTGATCAGCTACCCCCAGTACGGCACATTCGGCCACGTCCGGGTGATCGGCCAGTACTTCTTCCATGGCCCCGGTGGAAAGGCGATGTCCGGCCACGTTGATAATATCGTCGGTACGGGTCATTACATAAGCATAACCCTCTTCATCGATAAAGCCGGCATCGGCCGTTTTATAATAACCCGGAAATTCAGCCAGGTAAGATTCGATAAAGCGCTCATCGTTGTTCCAGAGGGTTGGCAGGGTTCCGGGAGGCAGAGGCAGTTTGACTACCAGGGCACCGATTTCTCCAGGAGGAACAGGTTCCTTGGATTCCGGGTCCAGAACCTGGAGATTCCAGCCCGGCGCCGGTTTGGTGGGAGAACCTTCCTTGACTGGGAACTGGTGCAGTCCGAGACAGTTGGCACAAATGGCCCAGCCTGTTTCGGTTTGCCACCAGTGGTCGATGACCGGCACGCCGAGCTTTTCGCGGGCCCAGTTCAAGGTGTCGGGATCCAGGCGCTCACCGGCCAGGAAAAGGGCTTTGAATTGGGACAGGTCGTAGTCCTTGATCAGTTTTCCGCCTGGATCTTCGCGCTTGATGGCCCGGAAAGCGGTGGGGGCCGTAAAGAGACATTTTACTTTGTGCTGGGAGATGACCCTCCAGAAAACTCCTGCATCCGGAGTGCCAACCGGTTTTCCCTCGAACAGGATCGTGGTGCAGCCCTTCAAGAGTGGACCGTAAACTATATAGGAATGACCCACGACCCAGCCCACGTCGGAAGCCGCCCAATAGACATCACCGGCATCCACGTTGTAAATGGCCTTCATGGTCCACTTAAGGGCAACGGCATGGCCGCCGTTGTCGCGGACAACACCCTTTGGCTGGCCGGTTGTTCCTGAGGTATAGAGAATATACAACGGATCGGTGGCTTCCACCGTCACACAGTCTGCCGGTTGGGCAGCTTCCATGGCTTCTGTCCAATCAATGTCCCGGCCTTCTATCAGGGATGCGGTTTCCATGGGACGCTGAAAAATAATACATTTGTCCGGCTTGGAAGATGAGGCCTCTATGGCTCCATCCAGCAATGGCTTGTAAGCGATAACTTTTTTGACCTCGATTCCACAGGAGGCCGAAACGATCACCTTGGGCTTGGCGTCGTCAATCCTGGTTGCCAGCTCATTGGCGGCGAAACCACCGAAAACTACCGAGTGCACAGCCCCAAGCCTGGCACAGGCCAGCATGGCAATGGCGGCTTCAGGAATCATGGGCATGTAAATTACGACCCGGTCTCCTTTTCCCACACCCTGCGCCTTGAGGACCCCGGCAAAGCGGGCGACCTGGTCCCGCAGCTCATTGTACGTGTAAATTTTTAGAGAATCGGTAACCGGGCTGTCATAGATCAAGGCCGGCTGTTCGCCTCTTCCATTGTCAATGTGCAGGTCAAGGGCATTGTAGCAGGTGTTGAGTCGGCCGCCTGTAAACCAACGATAAAATGGTTTGTTACTGTCATCCAGTACCTTGTCCCAGGTTTTTTCCCAGTGGATGTCCTGGGCGGCTTCGCCCCAGAAACCTTCCGGATCTTCGATCGAGCGTTTGAATGCCTCGTCGTAAGGGTTGGTCATGGTCGATCTCCTTTACCGTTTAGGGGTTATGTCTCAGACCCAAAGCCTGATGGCGGTATATCTTGATTTACCACCCTGAATGCAATTGTTGTTGATAAAGAGATGGTCGCTTTCGCCGCTGGAATGCGGGTTACTTCTTATGCGGCGTTACATACATGTAAGTTAATGAAAAATATAAAATAGTGTCAAGCAAAAAGACTGAATGGACAATACCGGCTGAATATGGATTCATGTGTCTTGATGTACTGTATTTCCGTTATTTAGCGCAGATGGCAGGTTTTCACGTACTTATTCAGGATTTGTCCCAGGGCCTTGATTTGCAGGTTGTCAAGAGCTCTTCCGGGTCCTGTAGGCTGGAAAAACGAGCTGTCCAGGCAAACTCCGGTTCTGGCCTGCTGTAGAAAATAGCTCCGGGCCCCTCGTACCAGCTCGCCGATTTGGCGGATAACGCTGTGGTTGATGAACGGTTCAATACAAGTGGTTCTGAATTCGTAGTCCGGGGCACGGGACATAACCAGGAAGATGCTCTCACGTAATTTTTGGTTAAGGTCCTGGGGGCACAGGTATGGCTTGTAGGTTTCAGGGGCCGTTTTTATGTCCATTGCCAGGTAGTCGACCAGCTTTGCTTCCAGCAAGTGTTCGATAACCTTTGGACGGGTCCCGTTGGTATCCAGCTTGACGGAAAATCCCATTTGTTTGATTAGCAGGCACAAATCAGCAAGACAGGGATTAAGTGTCGGCTCGCCGCCGGATATGACCACTGCATCCAGCAGTCCGCGGCGGCTGAGTAAGAATTTTTCCAGCCCTTTGATGCTTAACCGTTGTGGCATTTGTCCCAGGGCAAGTTCGGGATTGTGGCAGTAAGGGCAACGCAGGTTGCAGCCGGTAAGAAAAACGACACAACTTACCTTGCCCGGATAATCGATAAGGGAAGTCGGCAGCAAGCCGGCGATTTCCATGGTTGAATCTATTTTGTACCGGCTTTCATCAGGTCTTGGCCGCATATTCTCAAAATATCAGGCGATGTTTGCCCGGCGTGGATTGTCTGCTGGCTTGTTTTGCCCGGATTTGCAGCCGGCAAGTTCGGCCTTTTCTCTGTTCGATACCTGGTGAGTGATTGTTGCCGGGCTTGTTTCCGGTCGTTTTTCAATTGGTTCCAGGCGAAAGGTTTTGCGCAGGGCGTATTCAGCCTGCTTGCCGTCGTTCCATTGCTTGACCGGTCGCAGGTAGCCCACGACCCTGGAATAAATTTCGGTTTCCCGGTCGCAATAGGCACAGCGAGGCTGTTCGCCGTTAAGGTAGCCATGCTCAGTGCAGACACTGAAGGTCGGGGTCAAAGTGAAATACGGCAGGTGATAATTTGTTGCGACCTTACGTATCAAGTTTTTGACTGTCTCGATATCGCCCACCTGTTCACCCAGGAAAAGGTGCAGGACGGTTCCTCCGGTATACTTTGTCTGCAGCCTGTCCTGGAGCTGGAGGGTTTCGAAAATATCATCTGTGTAATTGACCGGCAATTGTGTCGAGTTGGTGTAATAGGGGGCCGATCCTTTACGGTATTCCTCTTCGTTGGCGCAGGTTATTTGCGGGTAACGCTGCTTGTCGATCATTGCCAGGCGGTAAGAAGTTCCTTCGGCCGGGGTTGCTTCAAGGTTGAAAATGTCTCCGGTCTGATCCTGGTGGCGTCCCAGGGTTTCCCGGATAAAGTCCATTACCTTCAAGGCAAAAGCCTGGCCTTCCACCGTGCCTATATCCTTGTTGATGAAGTTAAGGCAGGCCTCGTTCATTCCGATTATACCGACGGTTGAAAAATGATTCTTCCAGTACAGGCCGGTCGCCTGCTTTATTTCCCGGAGGTAAAAGCGTGAATACGGGTAAAGATTTTTCTCGGTGAACTGCTCCAGCACCTTGCGCTTGATCACCAGGCTGTCGACGGCCAACCGGATGTTTTCTTCAAGCATGGAAAAAAAATCATTCTCATTTTCAGCCAGGTAGCCGATCCTGGGCAGGTTGACGGTAACCACACCAATGGAGCCGGTCAGGGGATTGGCCCCGAAAAGTCCGCCGCCACGTTTCATCAACTCGCGGTTGTCCAGGCGCAGACGGCAGCACATTGAACGCGCGTCTTCAGGAGACATATCTGAATTGATGAAGTTTGAAAAGTAGGGGATTCCGTATTTACCCGTCATTTGCCAGATAAGATCCAGGTTGGGATTGTTCCAGTCGAAGTCGGCGGTTACATTGTAGGTCGGAATGGGGAAAGTGAAAACCCGCCCCTTGGCGTCTCCGGCCATCATGACTTCGGCGAAGGCCCGGTTGATCATGTCCATTTCAGCCTGGAACTGGCAGTAGGTCATGTTGTCTATGGTGCGGCCGCCATGGATTACCGGGTGGTCCCTGAGGGTTGACGGTATGCACAGGTCCATGGTGATGTTGGTGAACGGAGTCTGAAAACCGACCCGGGTGGGGATGTTGATATTGAAAACGAATTCCTGAATGTCCTGGCGGACCTGCTGGTAATTCAGGTTGTCAAAACGCACGAAGGGCGCCAGCAGGGTGTCAAAATTTGATAGAGCCTGAGCACCGGCAGCTTCGCCCTGAAGGGTATAGAAAAAGTTTACGATCTGTCCCAGGGCCGAGCGCAGGTGTCTGGGAGGTGCGCTTTCAACCTTGCCTTCCACTCCCTTGAAGCCTTTCAGGAGAAGATCTTTCAGGTCCCAGCCCACGCAGTAGACCGAAAGCAGGCTTAGGTCATGGATATGCAGATCCCCGCTCTTGTGGGCTTTGCGGATTTCAGGGGGATAGATCTTGTTGAGCCAGTATTCCGAGGTGACGTCAGAAGAGATGTAGTTGTTCAGTCCCTGGAGGGAATAGCACATATTACTGTTTTCTTTTATCTTCCAGTCCAGCTTTTGGATGTAGTGATCCACAAGGTCTATGTTAGCCTCGGTTGCGATGCGCCGGAGCTGGGCATGCTGCTCACGGTACAGAATATATGCCTTGGCGGTGGCGTGAAAAGGCGAATCCAGCAGCACTCTTTCTACGATGTCCTGGATCTCCTCCACCTCAGGCAAGGGGCCGATACGCAGTTCGTGGGCCAGGGTCAGGACCCTGAGAGTTAGCTTGCGGGCCTCCCGATATTCGAACTCTCCGGTTGCTTTGCCGGCCTTGGCAATGGCCGCGGTAATTTTTGCGGGATCGAAATCAACAATCCTTCCATCACGTTTTTTTATCTGTTCGAACAATTTTGGATCTCCTTGCCCAAAGAAGTTAAGGTCTTTGAAGTAAGTGAAAAAATGTAATTGGGAATCTTTTAGGCTTAACAGAACAGGCGACGTACCGCTTCAGGAAATGCAGGGGTTAATAATACAACACGTCGCGGCTTGTCAACCTAAAACAACATATTGTGTTAAATGATGAAATAATAAAACTGGAACACAATATGTAGTGTGTAAAATAACCGATTAAAGAGATTTTGCCAAGGACTTTTTGGAAAGGGCCTGGGTTTTTTCAACAACATATTGATAATTATTATCACTTGACACCCAAGATGTAGTGTGTCAACAAAACAAGAAGGTCATCCAAAAGGCGACTTTGTATTCCAGCCGGTGCCCGCCAGGGCTACCCTGACGGTCGTCAATCCCTGAACCGAACAACCTGGAGGAATATGCTAAAGTGGGGCAGAAGCGTAAGATAATTGTTACTGAAGAAGGTACCATCGATCTGGAAACCCATGTCTGGGACGAGGTCCGCTTTGGCGCTGCTCTGGCCGACGCCAACAGGATGGAAGAGCGCCATGCCATGGAAATCAGCCGTTTCATGCGCCAGGCCGTGGAAGAGCTGAACATTCACCGCGTGTCCGCACCGGTGATCGACGAGATGCTCAAGGCCAAGCTGGAAGAGTACGGTGTTACCGAGGCGGCGCCTGTGGCTATCAGAAAATCTTTTTTTATCCGCAATGGGCTCAAGCTTTCACCTAATGCAGAGCTGGTTTTAAAAAAGCGCTATCTCAAGAAGGATGATCAGGGAAATGTCATTGAGACTCCGGCCGGTATGTTCCGCAGGGTTGCCAGGCATATAGCGCTTTCTGAGAACAATTACGGGGGCGCTTCAGATGCAGAAAAATACGAAGAGATCTTCTACCGCATGATGACCGATTTTAAGTTTTTGCCCAACTCGCCGACCTTGATGAATGCCGGCCGGAGCCTGGGACAATTGGCAGCTTGCTTTGTACTGCCGGTGGAAGACAGCATGGAAGGTATTTTCGATGCTCTTAAAAATGCAGCTGTGATCCACAAATCAGGCGGAGGTACCGGTTTTTCCTTTTCGCGCCTGCGGCCCAAAAATTCAATGGTGGGAACAACCGGAGGTATTGCTTCCGGGCCGGTCTCATTCATGAAAATATTCAACACCGCCACCGAACAGGTCAAGCAGGGCGGCACCCGACGGGGGGCCAACATGGCCATTTTGAGGGTTGACCATCCGGATATAATGGAGTTTATTCATTGCAAGGCCGAAAACGATGCTCTCAACAATTTCAATATTTCAGTGGCCGTAAGCGATGCTTTTATGGAAGCTGTGACAAAGGGTTCGACCTACAACCTGATAGACCCGCGCAACGGCTCTAAAGTAGGTCAACTGGATGCCCGCCAGGTTTACGACGCTCTTGTCCAGCAGGCCTGGAGCAACGGTGACCCGGGCATTATTTTTATCGATAGGATCAATCGCGATAACCCCACCCCGGCAGTCGGGCAAATAGAGAGCACCAATCCTTGCGGTGAACAGCCATTGCTGCCCATGGAAGCCTGCAACCTGGGATCAATCAATCTGGCCAGGTTTGTGACCGGCAACGATGCAACCCCGGAAATTGATTACCCGAACCTCAAAGAAGTGGTTTGGAACGCAGTCCGTTTTCTGGACAATACAATTGATGCCTCACGTTATCCTCTGGAGCAAATTGACCGGATGGTCAAGGCCAATCGTAAAGTGGGACTGGGGGTTATGGGTTTTGCCGATCTGCTTTTCCAGCTGGGCATTCCATACGACAGCGACCAGGCCCTTGCAGTGGCCGGTGAGCTGATGGCTTTTATTCAGCAGCAGGCAAGGGCGGCATCGGCAGCCCTTGCCGAACAAAGGGGACCTTTTCCCAACTGGGAAATTTGCACTTACAAGGAAAAGAACCTGCATCCTTTACGCAACGCCACTACCACCACCATTGCTCCCACCGGTACCCTTAGTATCATAGCCGGTTGTTCCAGCGGTATTGAGCCTCTGTTTGCCCTGAGTTTTGTTCGTAACGTCATGGACAATGACCGTCTGGTGGAGGTCAATCCATATTTCGAAAAGGCTATGGCCGGGGCCGGGATGGATAATCCCGAGCTTATGGATGCGGTGGCCCGCAATGGATCCATCCAATCCATGGAAGAGATTCCGGAAGAATTGCGGCAGGTTTTCGTTACCGCCCATGACGTGGCGCCCCTCTGGCATGTCCGGATGCAAGCTGCCTTCCAGCAATACACCGACAACGCCGTTTCCAAGACGGTCAATCTGCCCCGCGAGGCTGGAGTGGAACAGGTGCGCGAAATTTACGATCTGGCGTTTGAACTGGGCTGCAAGGGAGTTACCATATATCGAGATGGCAGCAAGGATAACCAGGTCCTGGCTGTGCCCGCTGCCGGTGATGCCAGTCGTCCAACAAGGCCGGTCAAGGAGCGCCCAGAGACTCTTCAGGGTTTTACCACCAAGATCAAAACCGGCTTGGGTCAATTGTACCTTACCGTTACCGAGCACGATGGACGACCATTTGAGGTCTTTGCCACAATTGGCAAGTCGGGCCGTTCCACCACCGCCAAGACAGAGGCCATCGGTCGCTTGGTTTCCCTGGCCCTGCGTTCCGGGGTGGAAGTTTCAGAGATAGTGGACCAG
>JALVQM010000375.1 GCA_027025615.1 Desulfobacteraceae bacterium
TTACTCCAGGCCCGCACCCCGATTTTACCTGATGACACTTCAGCCACGGTTCATGACCGTTTGTCCTCAATCGGTGCCGACCTGATGGTTGATACTCTAGACGGAATCCTGGCGGGCGCCATCTCTGCCATACCCCAGGACAATACCAAGGCAAGCTATGCCCCGGCCCTGACAAAACAGGACGGACAAATAGACTGGAGAAAGCCGGCCACAGATATCGAGGCTTTCATTCGTGCCATGACCCCCTGGCCGGGAGCCTGGTTTTTTTGTGGAGGTAAACGATACCGGGTATTTAAAGCACGGGTTGTCAACATTGACTGCCAGGTTACCCCAGGAACTATTATGCAGGGCTTTGCCGATGAATTACGTATTGCCACTGCCAAAGGCGCCCTGTCGATCCTTGAAATTCAGGAAGCTTCGGGCAAGCGCCTGCCGATAAAAAAATTTTTGTGTGGCTGTCGTTTCGAACCAGGTCTTTTAGCCGAATCGTCAGACACCTGCCCCCTGCCCTGATAAGCGTGCCATGAAAAATGCTGAACCCCCTAAGAGCACAAAATCCAATGACTTGAAAAAGAATCCTTGGAAAAGAAAACCCAAAACCAAGGTAAACAAGCCAAGCGGCCCTGCATCTCGGAAAGAGCATAAGACTAAAAGCAGAGATCGTATCACCGGCAATTATTCCGGAAATCCACGGCTTCTGGCAGCAGAAGTTATCCTTGAGCTTGAAAACAACCGGTCCACCCTTGACCGACTTTTGGAAGAAAAGTCAGAAGCCATAGAGGCCTTGAACTCCAGGGACCGTGGTCTTTTCAATACCCTGGTCTACGGGATTATACGCTGGCGAGGGCGGTTAGACTGGATCCTGGCGACTTTTTCCCGCAAACCCCTGGCAAAACTCGACCAGGCAGTCCTGGCCGCCCTGCGTTTGGGGCTGTTTCAACTGCTCTACCTCGATCGGGTTCCCCAGTCAGCTGCTGTCAATACGGCTGTTGAAACATCCAAAATTCTTGGCGGCCGCAGCACAGGAGCTTTTGTAAACGCAGTCCTGCGCAACGCTGTCCGCGGGAACTACCGTACATCCTGGCCGGGGCCCCGAAAAGACCCCCTTAAATATATAAGCGCCACGCAATCGATTCCAGCCTGGATGGCCGACAGGTGGTTGCAGCGCTTTGGTTTTCATCAGACCGAACAGCTCTGCCAAGCCCTAAACACGATCCCGGATATTGTCCTGCGAACCAATCGTCTTAAAAGAAAACCGGAACTTGTCATTGAATTGCTCAAAGATCAGGTTCAGAGTGTTCGCATCTGTTCAACAGCTCCTGACGGTATCCGGCTCCATGGGTTGGGCCGTCCGGTATCATCCCTGGCCGGATTCCGGGAAGGGCTTTTTCAGGTCCAGGGAGAAGCATCCCAACTTGTTGCCTACCTGCTTGAACTTGCACCTGGAATGAGGGTTTGGGACGCCTGTGCCGGCTTAGGCACCAAATCCTGCCAGATGGCGATCATGATGCAGGACAAGGGCCTTGTCCTGGCAAGCGACAACAATTCGACCCGCCTTGCATCCCTTGAAAAAGAAAAAACCCGTCTCGGCATCAGCTCAATTCGGACAAAAAGGCTGGATTTGCTGACCATCTCGGAAGGCCCTGCCTGTGATAGGTTTGACCGCATTTTGCTGGATGCTCCCTGTTCAGCCCTGGGGGTCATTCAAAAAAACCCTGATGTCAAATGGTTTGCCCGCCAGGACAGGTTGCCTGAATATGGGAAGCGTCAACTCGCCATGCTCAATCAGGCATCCAAATTTTTGCATCCCGGCGGGATTCTGGTTTATTCGGTATGCAGTTTTGAACCGGAAGAAACCGTCGAGGTGATCAAAGCCTTTTTGAAAAGCGAGCAGAAGTTTGATATATACCGCCCCAAAGCAAGCCACTGGCTGAGGAAACACATTACACCGGCAGGATTTTTGCAAACCTTACCCCACAGGAACAAAATGAGCGGTTTTTTTGCCGTGGCTTTAAGACGTCATTCCTGAGTCAAGAGGCATAAAACAATTAAAACCGACAACCGACTGCAATCGTTGCCATACAATGCCAGTTTACGACTATACAGCACTCGATTCAAAGGGTAAAACCATCACCGGTATCGTTGATGCCGAAGGTGATGCTGCCGCCCGTCAAAAAATCAGGGCCGCCGGCAATTACCCTGTTGATATTCGTCAGATTGGTGACGATTCAGAACGCCAGGCCAAGGGGCACAGCTGGACTCCAGGCTCTATTTTCGGACGCATAAGACCGGTTGAAGTGGCAGTAATGACCCGCCAACTGGCCACTTTGATCGGTGCCGGTTTCCCCCTGGTAACGGCCCTTGATTCCCTGGTCGACCAGGTCAGATCCAAAGCATTTAAAAAAGTTATCGCCAGTCTCAAAGATGCCCTGGTTGAAGGCAGCAGTTTTGCTGACGCCCTTGAAAAATTTCCAAACGTATTTACCGAGTTATACATCAACATGGTCCGCGCCGGAGAAACTTCCGGAACACTGGAAATAGTTCTGCTGCGACTTGCCGATATTACAGAAAGCCAACAGGCCCTTAAAGCCAGGGTTCAGACCGCCATGCTCTATCCGATTATTATGACTGCGGCCGGCACCCTGATCCTGTTTTTTCTTTTCATTTACGTAATACCTAATATTACCTCCATCTTTGAAGACGTTCACCAGGTTCTGCCTTTGCCAACCCGCATCCTGATAGGAACCAGTGCAATCATTAAATCTTTCTGGTGGATAGGGCTTATAATAATCGTGCTGATTATAACAGCTGTCAGGCTGGGGCTGAAAACCTACAAGGGCCGACGATTTTACGACCGGACCATGCTGTCTCTTCCGGTATTCGGTACAATAGCTTCAAAGACCGCTGTAGCCCGTCTGGCCCGCACCCTGGGGTCATTGCTGGACAACGGGGTATCTATGTTACCTGCCTTGCAGATCGTAGAAAACATCGTAGGCAATACTTTGCTGGCAGAAGCCATTCGAGAGGCCGGTTCCAGCGTCAGCAAAGGGCAAAGCCTGGCCGCATCACTGGGATCCGCCAACCTGCTGCCTTCTCTTGCCATCCAGATGATCCAGGTTGGAGAACAAAGCGGTGAACTTGAAAATATGCTGTACAAGATAGCTGATATTTATGAAAAAGAGGTGGAAACCACAATTATGCGCCTGACGGCCCTACTGGAACCGGTAATGGTCCTGGTTATGGCCGGGGCGGTGTTGTTCATTGTCTTGTCGATTTGTTTACCCATTTTTGAAATGAACACCTTGATTGGTTGATAAATTAGGCGGATAATAAAACAAAAAATTACGATAAATCTCAATTGGAGGATACATGAAATCAGTCAGTATGTATACTAAAAGATACAATTTGGGCTTTACCCTCATCGAGTTGATGGTGGTAATTCTGATTCTGGGCCTCCTGGCCGGAATTATTGCTCCCCGCCTAATAGGACGTACCGACGAAGCCAAGCAGACCAAGGCAAAAGTGCAAATCGAAAACCTGAGCACGGCTTTGAAACTATACAAACTCGACAATGGTTCCTATCCCACAACAGAGCAGGGCCTGCAGGCTCTTGTCCAGCCGCCGGAGACCGGAAACACACCTAAAAACTGGCGCCAGGGCGGCTACCTGGAAAAAGGCAAAGTCCCCAAGGACCCTTGGGGCAACGAATTTATCTACCTCAGCCCCGGCACCCATGGTGACTTTGATATCATATCCTATGGTGCTGACGGAGTTCCCGGAGGAGAGGGCAAGGACAAAGATATAAATAGCTGGGAAATTGATTGATGGTATTTCAGACAGCCCTATATCTGGGGTGCCGATCACAACCGAATGCAAAGCAACACAGATACGGGGTTGGCTACGGGGCCGTCAAATCAGGTGGATTCACACTTATTGAACTGATGATTGTCCTGTTACTGGTTTCCATCTTTCTTTCATTCACCCTGGTAAACCTGAAATCAGGGTCAGCCGCAAGCCAGTTGCAACATGTGTCGCGCAGGTTGATGCATACCATTACAACCTTGAAGACAAGGGCCATAAAAACCAGGCAGGTACAGGCCCTGGTAATAGATTTTTCCAACCGTAAAATGTGGACTGCCAACCAGGGCATGAAGCCCGAAGAGCTGGCTAAAGCCGCCGCCGGTGCTTACGTGTTACCAGACGCAATCCGCTTCATGGATGTTGTTTTCCCTGGTAAAGGCCAGGTGGCCACCGGAAGAACCGAAGTATATTTCTATCCCCAGGGTTATTCCGACCAGGCCATAATCCATATTGAAAACACCGACGCCCGACGCTGGTCACTTGTAATTGAGCCATTTTTACCGACGGTTAAACTCCTTCAGGAATATGTCACCTACTGATAAGCAAGGCCAACTGCAAATGGAAAAATCACAGCTATCAAGAAGCACTTTGCGGGATAACACCGGCTTGCAGTCAGGTTTCACCCTTTTTGAAGTCCTGATTGCGGTGGCAGTCCTGGCAATATCATTAACCGCCATTTACAGGCTACACAACCAGAGTATTTTTTTAACCCAGGTGAACCGCTTCTTTACCCAGGCTCCTTTGCTGGCCAAGGATCGCCTGGCTGAATTAGAAAACAGACCCCTGAAACGCTGGGGTGACGACAGCGGTGATTTTGAAGATGAATTCGAAGGCTATCACTGGCAAATCGAGGTTGAGCCGGCACCTTTTGAAATGTTCAAATCAAACGACTACAGGCTGGTCCAGATAACGGTCACAATCAATGATGATGACAAGCAGGCTTACAGTTTCAAAACTTACCGCTTCCTGGTCAAGTAGGGCTATGTGTTCCAGGCCTAATGGTTTTACTTTACTGGAAATCCTTGTGGCTGTAACAATCCTCGCCGCTGTAGTGGCTTCCACCCTCGGTGCTTTCAACGGTATTCTGGGTACCATAGATACCGTTGAATCCAGCAGCAACACCTATGCCATGGGCCGGGCCTGCCTGAATAGAATCCTGGCAGACATTGAGTCTGTTCACGTAACCACGGCGCCTCTGTTTCGCAAACCAGACCTTCGCGACGAGCCGGATCCATACCGTCTTGAAGCCTTGCGCAAAACTGTAGGCTCGCAAACATTTTCATGGCTTCGTTTCTCCAGCCTGGCTCATGTAGACCTGGATGGCAGCGGGCGTTTGGGCATCGCTCAAATAGTTTATTATGTGACCCAGGATGACGATGGCAATTTCAGTCTCCACCGCCAGGATCGACTTTACCCATGGCCTGAATTCGAACCGGACCCCGGTGACCCACTGGTAGCTGAAAACCTGGACAAATTTGACCTGGTGCTGTTTGACGCTGAAGGCAACACCTACCAGCAATGGGATTCTGAAAGCGACGACTATGACTGGGCAACACCTAAAAGTATTGGTATTTTGGTAAGCCTTAAATCAAATGGAAATACGGTCAGTTTTGCCACCAGAGCAATACTGCCGGTAATGCGGGTGCCGAAAAAAAACAAATGATAATGCCTGAATCATTTATTGACCAAAAGGGAATTGCCCTGATTCTGGTGCTGGCCGTTGTTGCCGTTTTAATTGCAGCGGTTACCGAACTGCATACAGCCTCTCAGGCCAGCCTCTTTGAAGCCGCTGCCATCAGGGATTCTGTAACCCTTGAGCAAATGGCAACCTCGGCCATCGAGCTGGCCATGGCCCTGCTGACAAAAGACAAGCTGGATTCAAAGGCCGATTCACTGCAGGAGGATTGGGCCGACACCGAATATCTGGATGGGCTTACAGCCCAACTGCCCTTTGAAAAAGGCCAGGTAAAGCTGAAAATCTACGATGAACTGGCCAAAATCCAGATAAACGCCCTGGTCGACTTTCCAGCGGGTCGTTATTTCAATGGAGCCCAATTCAAACTATGGGAACGGTTTGCCGACCGGCTCTTGTCCATGTACGAAACTGAGCAGGAAACCGACCCGGTCAGCATAATAAATTCCATAAAGGACTGGCTCGATTCAGGCGACGATGACGCCATCACCGGTCTCAGCGGCGCTGAATCAAGTTACTACTTGTCTCTGGACAATCCCTACCCCTGTAAAAACGGCCCCTTTGACCATCTGGCCGAGCTTTCCCTGGTAAAAGGCATAACAAGGGAACTTCTGGCCGGGGCGGGTGGAGCTTCCGGACTGGCACGCTATGTTACAGTTTACGGTGCAATAGAAAGCGAAGACGGCAAGTTCACTTTCCCGGGAAAAATCAATATAAACACTGCTGAACTTCCGGTGCTGGCAGCAATGCTGCCACCGGACAACGAGGCATTTGCCCAGTCGCTGGTTGACTGGAGAGAGGCAAAAACCGGGGACCAGTTTCTTCATGACCTTACACGCACAGACTGGTACAAGGATGTGCCTGGATTTTCCGGTATAGATATAGATTCCAGCCTGATAACAACTACAAGTGATGTATACAGGATTGTAGCAAAAGCCTCTATGGACAAAAGCAACCTGACCATTTCGACGGTAATCCAGAGGGAAAAAAACGATAAAACCGGACGTTGGAGCTGTCGAGTCTTGAATTGGGAGATGTATTAGAATATATTTGATATTTTAAACAAAAAACAAAACTTGGCGGGTCAATGCAGCAAAGCATTTAATGGCATGTGTTTTGCTTAATAAATTTTAGTTTTTAAGGCCGTTACCCTATACTGACAAAATATGGCAGACCTATGCCCCGATCGGTTATTGGAATAGATATTCGTAAAACCAGTCTCAGCGCGGTACATTTGATGTCCGGCTTTAAGGAAACGACTATTAAAAACTTTGCCCGGATTAAAATAGTTGCTGATGATCGAAAAACCGATCCATTGAGCGAGGGACTGAAAGCCCTGGCCGAAAAGCTCGATTTTTCCAATGCGGCCACCGTTGTTTCAATTCCGGCCCACCAGGTAATTTTCCGCAATCTTGAAATCCCTTTTGATGACCCCAAGAAAATCCGCCAGGTATTGCCTTTTGAACTTGAACCTTCGCTGCCACTTGCCGTTGAATCGACGGTGATCGATTTTGAAAAGATCAAAATCTTTGACAGCAATCTGCTGACAGCGGCAGTTGAAAAAGATTTACTGGAGCAGCATTTGAGTGCCCTTGCCCAGGCAGGGATTCGCCCCTGCATGGTTGTACCATCAGGCTATCCGCTTGCCTTACGTCTTGGCCGGACAGCTTTGCCTGAAGGCGACTGCCTGGTAATAGACACTGAAGACAATCGCCTGACACTCTTCCTGATAGCAGACGGTTACATAGGCACCGTGCGCACCCCGCACCTGGCCCTGAACAAACCGGATGCAGCTGCCACCTGCGGCACTTTGATTCACCAGGCTTTGATTGGCTTCTCTCTGCGTTTCAACCGTCAGTTCAATCCTGAAAAAATTTGGCTGACTGGTAGCGGCCTGGCAAACAAGTCAAATTTGCGGCAAATAGCCAACAAGTTGCAACATCCGCTTGCCTTCGTAAACCTGCTCCAAAATTCGCCGGACATCAAGATCAACGGAGCTACTGCCAAATGGCATCCCGTACTGATGGACAATGCCCTGTCGCTGGCACTTCTAGAGACAGAAGGCGGACACAGTCTCAATTTTTTCAAGCGGCGCTCAACAATCATGGCCGCCCTGGGGCAATACCGCAAAAACCTGCTGGCTACTGCCGTACTGGCAGCATTGGTCGGCTGCCTTGCCCTTGGTAAGGTTGGCCTCGAAACTGCCCAACTGAAAAAACGTGCCAGGTTACTCGACAGAAAAATAGAGCAGACTTTTCATGAGGCTTTTCCGGATGTAAAACGGGTGGTTGCACCTTTACACCAGATGAAGGTCGGCCTGGAGAAAGAGCGTAAAAGTCTGGAAGGCCCCACGGGGGGGCCCCCGGGACTTAAAATGATCGATGTTCTGGCCGCCATCAGCAAAAGCATAGATGAAAAAATGCAGGTTCGCCTGACCAGGCTGGTTGCCGGCGCCGATTCAATTACCCTGGCCGGCAAGACTACTGGTTTCAAAGTAGTGGACACGATCAAGGGCCGGCTGGAAAAAACACCTGGATTCGAGAAAGTAACCATTACGTCGGCCACCACTGACAAAAGCGGCAATCAGGTCCAGTTCAAGATCAGAATCAAGCCCGCCCAATCCAGGGGGGAATCAGGATGAATCTGAATCTCCAACGCCGGGATAAAATTGCCATTATGGCAGCAGCCGCTGCCCTGGTAATATTTCTGTTTTTTCAATTGGTGATATTCCCGATGCTTGATTCCCGGGATAGAGCCCGCAAACAGCTGCAAGTCAAAGCAGCTACCCTGGAAAAAATCCAGGCCCTGGCAGCGGATCTTCGGCAGGTCAGGGAAAAAAGACGTGCCAGCGGAGGTTTAATACGAAGGCGTCCCCGTGACTTTACTCTTTTTTCTTTCCTTGAAAAGCTGGCCGATCAAACCGGAGTAAAAAAACATATTGTTTACATGAAACCTGCCACCAAGCAGGTTAAAAACAGTTCTTTCCAGCTTTCCCTTGTGGAACTGAAGCTGCAGGGCGTAACCATGAAACAATTGCTGGCGTTTCTTTACCAGGTTGAGACTAACGCCAACATGATCTGGATAAAAAGAATGTCAATTGTGGCATCTGACAAACAGGCCGGAACCATTTCAGCAGTACTACAGGCTGAAACATATACATAATCGGGCTCAAGGATCGTATATACCCTTTTCCATTGGGCTGTATGGCTAAAAACATAATGAAACCTGCTTCAAAAATTACTTTTTATATAATTTACGGGCTGTTGGCACTGGTATTTTTTGCCTATTACCTTTTTCCCCAACAAACCGTCCTGCAAATGATAACCAAGGCCGCAGCAAGAGTCGACCCGCAAATAGAGCTGAAGGCAGCCCAGGTGAAACCCAAATTACCCCCCGGGCTGAATTTCAAAAAAGTTCAATTCAACTATGCCGGGGTTCCTGTCTTGCTGGCAGAAAGGGTGAAAATCACTCCGGCTTTCACCAGCCTTTTTGAAGATGAAAAAGAGATCGGTTTCATAGTCACTCTGGGCGATGGGACCATCAAGGGGCTAATGAACCTGGACAGGAAAATCAATAACCGCCCGGCCAAATTAGTAGCCACAGGCAGCGGTATTTCCCTTTCCAGGATTGCCTATTTTAAACAATGGCCTCAAGTTAAAATCGATGGCAAAATCAACGGACGCCTTGATTATGATGGTCGCAAAGGAGTCAGTGGCAGGGCCCATCTTGAAATCCTGGCTTCCAACGTGGCAGTCGGCTTACAGTTGCCCCTGGTTCCCTTTGACAAACTGGCCTTCAGCCGTATTCATGCCCAGTTGAACCTGGACGGACGCCGCCTGGCAATCAAACGATGCCAGTTGGATGGAGAGCAACTCAGTGGCAAAGTGTCCGGCTTCATGATCCTGTTGAGGCCTCGCCAACGGAGCCGTTTAAACCTGAGCTGTACCCTGAAACCGGAGGCCGGTCTTTCTCCGGCAGCTGCCATGTCATTGAAATTGTTGAGCGGCAAGAGCGAAGGATCGCCGATTACTATCAGGATCAATGGTACCCTGGAAAGACCAAAATACACTATACGGTAGAAGAACAAAATGTTATTCAGGCTAAGCTTGACGGCAATAAACACCATCCTGGTCACCTTACTGGCGTATTTAACAATCAGTTTAGGCTACCAGTGGATAAACAGTACGCTTTACGTGGCTGCTCCCAAGCCCACCGTCAAAGAAAGTTACAGCAAACAGCAAACAGCCCCAAGGGGTCAATTGTCAGATTACCGGATCATAATTGAGCGCAACCTTTTTGGGACCAAGGCTGCCAAGAACCAGCCTCCCCCGACGTCCATTAACCTGGAAGGCCTGCGGCAGACCAGGCTGCAGTTGGTCCTCTGGGGAACAGTCGCCGGGAAGGGGCAGAAAGCTTACGCGGTAATCGAGGACAAGAAAACGCGAAAACAACAATTATACCACGTTGGAGACACCATCCAGAATGCCACCGTAAAAATGATCCTGCGCGAAAAAGTTGTCCTGAGGGTAGACGGCAAGGATGAAATCCTTGAAATGCAAAAACCCAAAACAGCAATGAAAAATGGACGTACGGTAAAAAGCGCATCCGGTTCCAGCCTAATTCCCCGCACAAGGCAAAAGATTACCTTGAAACGTTCATTGATTGAAAACGCTACCCAGGATGTCACCAAGCTTATGACCCAGGTCAATATCTATCCTTACATGGAAAACGGGCAACCTGCCGGCCTGGCCATGAGCAATATTAAACCAAATTCGATTTTTCGCAGGATGGGACTACGCAACGGCGACGTTCTGGTTGGAGTAAACGGACAGGAAATCAGGTCTCTGGACGATGCCCTGGGGTTGTACGAAAGTTTGAAAACGACCTCCAATGTAACGGTGTCAATCAAACGCAGGGGAAGAATAAGAGCTATTGAATATGATATCCGCTGATTGTTAATACTTTTTGGATTTTAACTTAAACTCTGAAAGGCCGAAATTGAGTTGGATTCGCTGTAGACATAATATCTGGAAACAACAGCTCCGGGCACCAGATGCGTTAAGCCGGGATGTAAGAGTCATGTCAAAGCGAGGTGCGACAAAAGGCGTTGGACCATTTACGATGCCATCAAGGTTGACGCAATCGATATTTCCAGATATTATGATAGCTTGTACTGTTTTGGAATAGCGGCCAATATCTGCAGATACAGCAGTTGGAACAAGTCGATGATAAAAGGCTTACGGCAAAAACCGATAATTGCTTCTCTACCTGCCCCAGGCAAGTTTCATAACCGGTTTGGTATTTTTTTAAAACCGGTCCTGGCACTTACTATTGCGCTTAATCTTATTTTTTTTCCACAGGCCGTGATGGCCAAAGATCCCGGCAGCAATAGTCCATCTAAGAACGCAGTAAGCGGGAAAAATGACCAGCGACGGGTATCAATAGATTTCAACAATGTTGATATCGGTGTTTTCATAAAGTTTATCAGCGAACTTACCGGCAAGAATTTCGTGATCAACCAACGCGTAAAGGGCAAGGTCACAATTATTTCCCCGGGCAAGATTACCGTTTCCGAGGCTTATAAAGTATTCGAGTCGGTTCTGGAGGTAAACGGGCTGGCTACCGTTCCTGCCGGTGAAATAATCAAGATAGTGCCCAGTCCGGAAGCCCGGTCCAAAAGCGTTGAAACAAGGCTTCCAGGCAGCTCTTCCAGGGCAGAAGACAAGATCGTAACCCAGATAATTCCCTTACGCTACGCTGATCCAACTGAAATAAAACGCCTGTTTATGCCTTTGATCTCCAAGAGCAGCCTGCTTGTATCGTATCCGCCGACCAACACCCTTATCATCACTGATTACTCCTCTAACATCAAGCGCCTGATGAGCATTCTCAAGGCCATCGATATAACCGGCGTGGGGCAACAGGTTTCAGTTATCCCGGTTGAACATGGCAACGCTGCCAAGCTGGTCAAAATCCTGACCACGGTATTTAATCCCCGTAAACTCCGCAAAAGGCCGCAAGCCGACCGTCAGCTTACCATCGTGGCTGATGAAAGGACCAACACTATTATCCTGCGGGCCTCTGAAGGAGACACCGACCGGATCAGGCGCCTGATCAAGATCCTTGATAAAAAGGCTCCCAAAGGCAAGGAAAGTATTCACGTTTACTACCTCAACCACGCCAACGCCGAAGAACTGGCCAAGGTCCTCCAGGAATTCCCCGGAAAATCGAAAACCACTGCCAAAGGCAAGCAAAACACGCCGGTCATATCGGATAAAGTAAGAATAACCGCAGACAAGGCCACCAACAGCCTGATTATAATGGCAGACAAGGCAGACTACCTGGCCCTTGAAAACATCATCAGGCAAGTGGATATCCCCCGTTCGATGGTCTATATCGAAGCCCTGATAATGGAAGTTAACGTCGAAAAAGACTTTCGTTTGGGAACCGAGTGGATGGCCGGTGGTGAAACAGCTTTCAAAAACAGGGATGCAGTTTACGGAGGCGGGTTTTCGGGCGGGGCCATGGGAGGAGATCCAGGCTATATTGCCACTGCTCCGATCAATCCTGAAACTGGACAAAGAATACCAATTCTTCCCCCGGGTCTGTCCATGGGAATTTTCGGAGAAGCCATAACAATTTCAGGTATCACTTTTCCAAGCCTGTCGGCCGTAATTCAGGCTTACAAAAAAGACCGTGATGTCCATATTCTGTCAACCCCGCAGATCCTGACCACCGATAATGAAGAAGCCAAGATTTACGTGGGTAAAAACGTCCCCTTTCAAACCAAGGCGACGACAACCAACAATGACACTTTTAACTCTTTTGAATATCGTGATGTAGGAAAAACCCTGAAAATCACTCCCCACATCAGTCAAAACCGGATGGTAAGGCTGGAACTTTCCCTGGAGGTCACTGATCTGGAATCAACAACTGACTTTCGCCCCACTACCCTGAAAAGGACCGTTGAAACAACAGCTATTGTGAGGGACAACAACACGGTGGTTCTGGGAGGCCTGATTGATGACAGCCTGGCTGAAATTGATTACAGGGTCCCCTGCCTGGGAGACATTCCGGGACTGGGTTGGCTTTTCCGCTCCAATGCCCGCGGAAGGCGCAAAAGCAACCTGTATGTTTTCTTGACCCCCAAGGTGATCAAGACCCCTGAGGAGGCCAGCTCAGTCTATAAGCGCAAAAGAGCACAGATGGACAAGATCAGGGGCGGTAAAATCAAGCTTTATGACGATTCTGACAATATGCCGGAGAACACAACCATTGAATTGCCCTCCAGGATTGAATCATTGAAATATTCAGAGAGCCCTTCCAGGCATGCTTCCACCGGCACTATGGAACAATCACCGGACAAGACCACTCAAAGCGGTAACAACACGTCTCCTCCGGTATCGCCGCCTACAAAAGACAAAGATGACCAACCTGTTGTACCAAAAGATCCGGATAACAGCCCTCAATCCGCCGCCGACAAGCAGCCTGAACTTAAGCAAATAGAAGTAGCCCCTGAACCACCTGCGGTCGACCTGCCCTCAACCGGGGTTGCCGAAAAGGAAAAGCCGGATTTCCGGGAGAAAAAATCCACCGCTGAACAAAAAGTTTCTCCACCTGCTGGCTACACTATCCAGGTTGCATCGTTAAAAACACAATCCATAGCCGAACGTATGCTCCAGGAGCTTGCCAACAAAGGTTACCCGGCCTACACGGTGCGTATAGACTCAAAGGGTTCAACCTGGTTCAGACTGCGGGTCGGCTATTTCGAAAGCCGCTCCAAGGCCCTGGAAATGGCCGGTCGATTAAAGGCTGAACATTACCAGGCGATATTGGTTAAATTCTAATGGCTTTTTACTTTTTTGCAGATTCAGAAATTTCTGATCATGCCAAATGACCTGATCCATATCCTCCAAAACCGCTTTGGAATTTCTGATAAAGATCTTGAAGCAGTCAAGCGTCTGCAACGGGAAAAAAACACCAGGATGGATCACCTCCTGCTTGAGCGTAAGCTGATTTCAGAGCCACAACTGCTTGAAGCTTACAGTATCCTTTTTGAAATACCTTTCTGGCCGGAACTGCCCCTGGAACAAATCGACAACCGCTGGATCCAGAAAGTACCCATAAATTTTCTCAGGCGCCATGTTATCATTCCTCTGCTGCTGCCATCCGGAAATCCTGCACCAGGCAGGCAAAAAGCCCGGAAAATCCCTTTACCGAAGCCGGAACAGGATGACAGAAAAAAAGTGGTCATCGCCTTGCACGATCCGGCAGACTTTCAGCCCCTTGATGATCTTTGCAGAATGCTGTCCATAAATGAAGGTCAATTCATCCTTTCCACACGCGAGTCTATTCTTACGGCAATCAACCTGGCCTTTGACCTGGGACAGGACTCGGCTGAAAAGCTTGTCCAGGACATGGAAGAAAGCGAGGGAATGGTTATCCAGGACTTTGATGATACGGCCGATTTGCTGGACGATACAAGCGATGCGCCCATCATCAAGCTGGTCAACCATATAATCTCACAATCCATCAAGGCCCGGGCCAGCGACATTCATATAGAGCCCTATCAGGACAGCTTTAAAGTGCGTTACAGGGTGGACGGCATCCTATACGACCTGCTGACACCCCCACGCTGGATTCAGCCGGCCCTGACCTCGCGGATAAAAGTTATGGCCAAGCTAAACATAGCCGAAAAACGTCTCCCCCAGGATGGTCGCTTCGAGGTCAAAGTCGGCGAGAATATGATCGATGTGCGTGTATCTACCCTGCCCACATCATTCGGTGAAAGGGTAGTAATGCGCCTGCTCAACAAGTCGGCAGCCGTACTGGATCTTGCCGAGTTGGGGCTTTCCGAGGGGCGCCTGGCTCAACTGAAAGAACTGGTAAAATCGCCAAACGGTATCATCCTGGTCACAGGCCCCACAGGAAGTGGTAAAACCACCACTCTTTACTCGGTCCTGTCCTCCATCAACACACCTGACATCAACATTATAACCATTGAGGACCCGGTGGAATACCAACTCAACGGTATCAGCCAGATCCAGGTCAACCCCAAGATAGACCTTACCTTTGCCCGTGGCCTGCGCTCCATAGTCCGCCAGGATCCGGATGTTATCCTGGTGGGTGAAATCCGTGACCGGGAAACAGCCGAAATCGCAGTGCAGTCGGCCCTTACCGGTCACCTGGTTTTTTCCACTTTGCATACCAACGATTCTGCCAGTGCCATTACCCGCCTGGTGGATATCGGCGTTGAACCCTTTCTTATTTCTTCATCCGTAATAGCTGTAATCGCTCAACGTCTGGTAAGAGTGCTCTGCCCTGACTGCAAGCAGGCATACGATCCAAAGGGAACCGCCGCTGCCCTGGGAATAACCGAAGAACAGCTCAAGGGACACACATTATACAAGGCCACTGGGTGTGAAGCATGTTTCAACACGGGCTATCGCGGCCGGGTTGGAATCTTCGAAATAATGGTGCTGGGGCACGGGCTGAAATCATTAATCCAGGAAACCTACGATTCGCACCTGATTAAGCAGGAAGCCCTTAAATGGGGCATGGTTACCCTACGCCAGGACGGAGTGGACAAAATTCTGAAGGGAATTACAACCATCGAAGAAGTACTGCGGGTTACCCAGAAATGATTTTTTGGCAGATGAGAAACAAACGGTATGCCAGGTCCTTGGTAATTGGAGCCGTATGCTTTCTGTTAATCGCAATAAGCTGTAGGCCTTTTCCTGCCCGGGCCCAGCAGCCTCCCGGGAAAAGTGAAACCGGTTTAAAAAGTCAAAAGGCAGGTGGCAGCTTTCTGGCTTCACTTGATATTATCAGGTCGGTTATAACCAGGGCGGATTCCGATCGTTGTCCCATGTGGCCGAGTTGTTCAACCTATGCCCACCAGGCCTTCCAACGCCATGGTGCCCTGATGGGCTGGATAATGACCTGTGACAGGCTGATGCGCTGCGGCCGGGACGAGGTTCGGCTGGCGCCAAAACTAAGAAAAAACGGCAGGGTGCTGATTTATGATCCGGTTCAAAACAACGATTTCTGGTGGCATAATCAAAGGTAGAACGTGGCGGTCAAGGTTTTTTATCAGGTTCGAATTGCTGATCATTTACCTTTTTCTGCTATCAATACCCAGCCAGTCGCAAACCATGGTTATTGAGGCTGACAGTCAATATGAATTTGCCGGCGTATTGATGCAGCAGGGTCAATTCGTAAGGGCGGCCGAAGAATTCCAGCGTTTTGTATTTTTTTTCCCTGAAGATAAACGGGTGCCCGAGGCCCGCCTGAAAGCTGCGCGTGCTTTCCTGGCGGCAGGTCACTTTCAGCAGGCTTTGAAGGAAGCCGGCAAGCTGACGGGATCCGGCTACAGCAAGACAATAACCGCAAACGCTTATTTTCTAATAAGCCAATGTTACCAGCGACTTAATTCTCCAACCCAGGCAATAGCCACTTTGCATAACCTGGCAACCTTAATGCAAGAACCTGCCATAAATGACCAAGTGTACTACCGCATAGGATGGATCTATATGGATCAGGGGGATTGGACCAGGGCCAGAGAAGCTTTTGACAGGATTAGCTCCGCTCAGCGTGCCACCATGTCTATCGATCCAATCCTGGCAGACCTGTCTCAGGCAGGTAACCTGCCTCGCAAAAGCCCCGCTTTGGCTGGTACGCTTTCAATTATTCCGGGTGCCGGACAGCTATATTGTCAACGCTACCAGGACGCACTTATTGCCTTTGGAATCAATGCCGGTCTTATCTGGGCAGCCTGGGAATCCTTTGATGAAGGACACGAAGCACTGGGAGCCGTAATTTCTTTTGTTGCCCTTGGTTTCTACATGGGTAATATTTACGGAGCAATTGGAGACGCCCATAAATTCAACCGGCGACAGGCCCAGGCATTCATAGAAACGATGCACCGGCGTTACCCGGTGGAACAAAATTTTTCTTACTTTCGTCACCAGGGGCAGGAAACATTCCGGGCCGGCTTGTCCCTGAAAATTAGGTTTTGATATTTTCATAAATCCCAATGCGATCATTACGTACATTTGCCCCCCTTTTAAAATGGGTCATAATCGGCGTCGTTTTTGTTTTGGCAGCCGGACTGAGCGCCTACCTGACGGTCAATTTCCTTGTCGGCCGACAGGATGCGGTGATAGTGCCGGACCTGGCCGGCAAGGATGTGGTATACGCCCTGGAAATTTTATCCGACCTTGGGTTGAACACAAAGGTGGAAGGTGTTGAATTCGACCCCCAGGTACCGAAGAACCATATTATCCTGCAGAATCCTGAACCCGGAAGCGAAATAAAAAAGGGCCGCGATGTCAGGCTGATTCTTTCCAAGGGCCCCTCAACAGTGGCTACTCCCCGCCTGACAGGAGTATCGATAATTAATGGCAGGCTGATCCTGGAAGAAAATGGCTTATGTGCCGGAAAACTGGCCAGGGTTTATGATTGTGATTCTCAAAAAGGAATGATTCTGGCCCAGTTTCCGGCTCCGTCAAAAATAGTGGACCGGGGCAGTTGTATCGATCTGCTGGTCAGCCAGGGGCCATCACCAGTGAAAACAACCATGATCGATGTAACCGGCCTTAATCTTTCCAAAGCAATGCTGAACCTGGATATGGCCCATCTGAGCCTTGGTACGATAAAAACCGTTTTTAAAACAGGACTTGAAAATGAAACCGTGCTCAGGCAAAACCCTGGTGCCGGATACCCTGTTGTTTTGGGAGAAGAAGTTGATCTGGTGGTTTCCCGCCATAGGAAATCTGCAATAGATATTTCAAAACCAGCTGTCAGCCTGTTTCGTTACCGGGCTCCAACAGGTTTTTTAAATCAGCATGTAAAAATTCTGGCAAGTAGACCCACAACCAAGATAACCCTTTTTGACGATTATCTCAAACCTGGACGTAGCGTATGGTTGCTGATCGACCGCAGTGAGCCGACAACTGTTTCGATATATGTTGATGGTTCCCTGGCATCCATGGAATTTTTCGATTGACGAGCGTTTAAAAAACGGTCAAATTTCCGCTCTAGATTTTTAATAAACAAAAGGAAGCCTGTTTACATGTCAAAACTAATTGCACCCTCAATTCTATCAGCAGATTTTTCTCAATTGGGAAATGAAGTCAAGGCAGTGGAAAAGGCTGGGGCTGACTGGATCCACATCGATGTAATGGATGGACATTTCGTGCCCAATATCACCATGGGCCCCCTGGTTGTGGAAGCCGTACGCCGTAGCACGAACTTACCGCTGGACGTGCATTTGATGATAGAAGATCCGGACAAGTATGTAGAGGCTTTTGCCAAGTCCGGAGCAGACTATATATCCGTACAGGTTGAAGCCTGTCGGCATTTGCACCGGACCATAGGCTTGATCCACGACTCGGGGAAAAAAGCCGGAGCGGTATTGAATCCGGGGACAGATCCGGCCGGTCTGTATTGGGTATTGCCTGAGCTGGATTTTATCCTGATCATGAGCGTAAATCCCGGCTTTGGGGGCCAGGGTTTTATAAAGCAAAGCCTTGCAAAAATTTCCAGGGTTCGCCAGATGATCAACGAATCCGGAGCTGACATTTTAATCCAGGTAGACGGAGGCGTAAACGCCGATACCATTGCCGAAGTATCATCCGCCGGAGCGGATGTTTTTGTAGCCGGTTCAGCGATTTTCGGCACCAGTGACTATGCCCGCACAATCTCCCATTTCCGGGAACTTATTGGCGGTTAAAACAAAAAATTCAGCTCTTATGGAGTAAGTTATGGCTGGTTCCAAACAGGTCCTTGTACTGCATGGGCCCAATCTGAATATGTTGGGTACACGGGAAGTTGGTATTTACGGGAAAAAAGACCTTGCGGACATCAACAAACGCCTTCACGCCCTTGGTCGAGAGCTGAACATTAATGTAGAGTCTTTTCAATCCAATCATGAAGGGACCCTGGTAGACAAAATCCAGGACTCCCTGAATGTCTGCCACGGATTGATAATCAACCCGGCAGCTTATACACACACAAGCGTTGCCCTCCGGGATGCAATCCTGATGCTGGATATTCCGGTAATTGAGGTGCACTTGTCCAATATTTATAAACGTGAATCGTTCAGGCAAAAATCACTGTTATCGGACGTTGTAACCGGACAAATCAGTGGATTGGGGCACCTTGGTTACGAACTGGCCCTCCAGGCATTGGCCGAATTGATGGGATCTTGAAAGCCTTGTGGCGCCTAAACTGCTTAACCCAGGAAGACCTGGTCCGGGTTTCAAAGTTTGCGCACCTTTTTGGCTTCCGTTCCCCTCCTGGTAATCACGATTTCAAAACTAACCCGTTCTCCCCGGATAAGGGATTTGAATCCAGCCATTTCTATTGAAGAGTGATGCACAAAGACATCTTCACCACTATCGGCCTTGATAAAACCAATGCCTTCCTCATCGTTGAACCAGCTAACCGATCCTTCTGCCATGCTTGTCTTCCTCCTTCATAAACGGAAAACATCACACCTTAGCTCAACCGCCTTGTTCATATCTTCCAAATGGACTAATAATATCAAAATGTCAATATATTTCAAAGTGTTTGCTAAATGATCATTTTTTCCAGTAAGGGTTGACCAAATCTTCAAAAATAGTCATGGCCGCAGCTGAGCCCTGCCCGGCAGCAACTACTATTTGTTTATAGCCCCCTGAAACATCACCTGCACAGTAAATACCATCAATATTGGTACGATAATGTTCATCATGTTTGATGTATCCTTCCGCTGTCAACTCCACACCAATTTTGCCGGCCAACTCCACTGCCGGGGTAAAACCTATGGAAATAAACACTCCGTCCACTTTAAGGATTTGACTTTTACCGGTACGATTATTAACCAGCACTACTGACTGGACTTTGCTATCGCCTGCAATTTCTTTGATTTCGGTGTTCCACAGTACAGGAATTGCCGCTTCTTCCAGTCTTTGAGTCAACATATCCTGGGCTCTCAGGCTCTGTCGGCGATGTACAACAGTAACATCTACTCCCATATGGCTGAGATGAAGAGCCTCGGTCACGGCAGAATTGCCACCGCCCACCATCAAGACTTTTTTATTCTTGAACAGGGGACCATCGCAAGTAGCGCAGTAACTTACACCACGACCTGCCAGGCGTTGTTCACCGGGGACATTCAATTTTCGATGGGCTGCACCGGTTGCCAGCAAAACTGCCCGGGTCTCAAATACACGCCGACTCGTAGTTACCTGGATAGGATCACCGGGTTTAATGTCCAGGACCGGCTCAGATTTAAAAATTTGTACGTATTCAAGGGCATGGCTGACCATTATATCCACCAGGGTCTTTCCGCCGACCTGGGTAAAACCTGTATAATTTTCAACCACCGGAGTAAGGGCCACCTGTCCGCCGAGGGCGTCTTTTTCCACCAGGGCGGCCTTAAGCCCACTGCGAACAGCATAAATTCCGGCGGTCAGTCCTGCAGGTCCACCACCTACGATAACCAGGTCATTGCTTATCAGCTCTTCGGTGCTTTCGGGAATAAACACTGTCTGGGGTTCGAGAAGTTGAAGCGAGGACATGAACAACTCTTCCTGCTGAGCCCCCTGCCCGATCAGTTTTTCATTGGCATAAGCCTGGGGGACACTATGGGCGGAATATTTTTCAGCAAGATCTTGCCTTGCCTGTATATCTATTATTTCCAAAGAGATATACTCTGGTTTTTCAATAACTGCTTTAATGCCATTCACCACCTGCTGAGGACAATACGGACAGGTCGGACTAACAAAGATCTTGACATTGCGGGGTTCATCAATCTTTTGAACTATCTGCCTTGACTGCTCATTTAAACGGCTGTCTCCAAGCCCGAGAAGGATGACGGCCTCTAAAAACGAACGGCCCTCTTCACCGAGCGGAGCGCCTAACCAGCGAATACGGTAGCGCTCAGGAGCCAGCAGCAAAGTGGGATGACTTTCCACCTTCCACTTACGGGCAAGTTCGTGGTCCAGGGTTAATTCCTGGAATTTTATCTTTGAGGACAAGTTTTGAAACGCCTGGACAACCTGGCGGCATCCCTGGGTGAAGATATCATCCTTGCCCGGTGTACTAAAAAGATAGACCGGTATATCATTGGGCAGGCGATTTAGGGTCTCCTGGAGCTGTTTTACCAAAGCACCTTCATCCATTTGCATTCCGTCCATGTTGTTCCCTGTTGCCATGGCTGCCTCCTTGTTTTATATCTAACTTGTGTCTTTCATCATGGCATCGATAAGGCCATTTCTGTATTATATCCGGCACCGTCGGCAATACGTCATACTGCAGGTACAGCATTTCCGCCCGGTGCCTTGATCCTGGACTTTTTTCGAAGCCGGCTTTATTTTTCACAATCATAACTTTTAATTGTAACTCAAATTGTAATTCATGACAGGTAAAAAGCCAGCCCATATGAGGAAAATTGTAACCATCGGTGGTGGAAGTGGACATTTCACCCTGCTTTCAGGGTTGCGAAATCTCAAAACCATAGCCATCAGCGCCGTTGTATCCATGGTCGACAGCGGGGGAAGCACCGGACGCTTACGTGATGAGTTTGGAACCCTGCCTCCCGGTGACGTCCTGAAGTGCATCCTGGCCCTTTCCCCCCACCGGGAAGTGGTCCGCCAAATCCTCCAGAAGCGTTTCCAGGCCGACCGTCGCTTGCGGGGTCATAATGCCGGCAATATGCTTCTGACCATGCTTTCGCGTTATACCGGAAGCTTTCCATCAGGCATTCAGGCCCTGGCCGAAATCCTCAATGCCCGCGGTGCCATATTGCCGGTTACCATTGACCGGGCCACACTGGTAGCTGAGCTGACTGACGGGACCCGTATCTTTGGAGAACGTGCCATCGACATGCCCCGCGGGACCCAGAGGGAAAAAATAAAGGATGTTTACCTGGTTCCCCATCACAGCGATAGAATCAGAGTCTATCCACCGGTCCTGGATGCCATCAAGGCAGCAGACTTTATCGTCATCGGCCCTGGCGATCTGTACACCAGTATAGCCTCAAACCTGATTGTTCCGGGAGTGGCCGAAGCACTTCAGCAGACCAGGGCATCCCTTGTTTATGTCCTCAATATAATGACCAAGTTTGGCGAAACCCACAATTTTGATGGCCCTGACTTTGTCAGCCGTCTTGAGAACTTTACAGGCCGCCGGGTTGATTTTGTAGTTTACAATACCCAGTGTCCTGATGAAAAATTGTTGGCAATATACCATTCACAAAAGGCTGATTTTGTCAGGGTGGACCCTGAAAATAGTTTTTGGCAAGACCGGGCCCTGATTCCAGGCAACTTCCTGGAGACATCGGGTGAACTGATAAGGCATAATTCGAAAAAATTAGCCAAAAAGCTTGATTCCATTTTCAAATCAAAGCCTGGAAAGTAAAATCCCATGCTGCCTGCCCAGGCAACCCGGAGCAGGACTTTGATATTTACCAGGGCCTATCTCAAAAAGGGTTTCCGGCAAGTCACAGGGCGGTAAAAAAGCGGAACATACACTTGGGTGAGCATTTTGTGCTGTTTTACAACTCCGCCCGGGACACTCAGGTTTTTTTGAGATCGGCTCTAAAACTGGTTGTTACATGGCTTGGCGTGACTTCAGGATTGCCTCTGCCAGGAACAGGTCTTTTGCAAATGTGATCTTGATATTGTCGGCCGATCCCTGAATCGCCTTTACCTTTACTCCCCTTTTTTCAAGCAGCGCAGCATCATCGGTTGCCCGGACACCGGTTTGCTGAGCCCAATGATGTGCATCTCTTATCAATTTCAATCCAAAGGCTTGGGGAGTTTGGGCCAGTCCCAGCATAGATCTTTCCAGGGTACCAAGAACGTTCCCATCTTCGGAAATCTCTTTTACAGTGTCGCTGGGGCCAAGCACAGGCAGACAAGCCCTCCATTTAAGGGCCCCTTCAATACAGCTTTCGATCAGCTCAGGTGTAACCAGGGGCCGCGCCCCGTCGTGTATCAAAACCAGGTCTTCTTCGTGAATATCATCCGGCAGGGCTTTGAGACCATTATAGACAGACTCTTGTCGGCGTGCTCCACCGTTAACAATTTCCGGAACAGCCCCTGGTTCCATATAAGGTAAAACTAAACGTTCAAACCGCTTTTCATCCCCCGGCGGCAGAACTATGACAACCCTGTCAACTTTTTCCACAGACTGGAAAGCAGCCAGGCTGTGGACCAGAATTGGTCTTCCCTGCAGGGAAAGGTATTGTTTGGGAAGCCGTCCCCCCATCCGGGTACCCTTGCCGGCTGCAACTATCACGGCGGCAATCATCGCAGGTAATGAAGTTCTTTTGGCAAAGGCACTCCCTTGCCCATGGTGTCTTCTCCGTAATTGACGCTGGCCAGGATCTCTATATCCTTCAAGGCTCTGACGTCTCCCTCAAAAACGACTTCGGTAATATTTTCTTTCTGGATCTTGCCCCCGGCCCACTGGATATCCAGAACACTGCTGGCATCAAAACGATCATCACCCACACACAGCTCAACCTGGCCACCATAATGCTGAACGATTTTAGCCACCAGCAGGCTGGGACGGCTGTGAAAACCCAGTTTCACAGGTATACCAACCCTGATCCTGCCCCGCTCAATATTTTCGTTCAGGATTTGCTGGGCCAGTTCTTTGCCGGCGTTGAGATAATGACAGGCGTACTGCAAACCATAATTTATGGTTCTATCAAGCAACATTTCCGGATCTATCAGTTGCGTCAAGCGTTCCTGTACTTTTTTGTAAATATTTTTATATCCTGCATCATGTAAATGTCGCTCGTAAAAATGAAGCAAACGCCCCATCATCTGGAGTAAATGAAAAACAACCGAGAAATAGCTGCGCAACTGTTTCAGTTTGCGATCTCCGAAACGCAAACCACCGTGAATCACGTAAGTATCAAAAGAAGACTGGAGGTTGTGCACCACCATTTCAAAACGCCTGATTTCAACTTCGTTTACCTTGTCAGGAACCAGGGCCTGGATATCTTCCACTGACCTGGGACCGTAGAATTCGAGCTGGTCGAATTGTCCGGTGATTTTCAGAAAATCACTGGCTATTTTTACTATATGCTTCTTCTGGAGAGCTTTTGCTTCGTCGTCAATATCGTAATTGAGCATCTCACCGGTTGTAATCCCGGGGAAGTCTTCAGAGGTAAATTTGTCTTCAGGTATGGGAATATTCAACCGCCTGGCTTCCTTTAGAATAACAGGGGCAAGGTTTACCAGGCAGGAATTCAGAAAGTCGGCCGTTTTTTGTCCGTTTACCCGGAAATCTTCACTGTCAGGCAAATCATAAAAGACAAGACGATTGTTTATATGCTGCTGACAATATCCACCAAGGCTCAGGTGACGCACAGCGGCAGTCAATTCACGGTAAAAATACCAGTCAGTACTGTTTTTTGCGCCATGAAAATCCAGGAAATCTTCCAGGACCTGGGATGTGCCGATCAACTTGGAATAAAGCTTCTTGGTAAAAATATTCCTCGGTTCGTCGGCCACACTGATATAAACACAACATTTCAGATAGTCATGGGAGAAAAGCCAGACCTTGCGCGCAAACGACAACTCGCAGGCTTTCTCGGAACAATGGGGCCGTGCGCTCATGGTTACATCATGTCCTTTTGAGTTTCGTTGATTATTTTATCCAGCTTTTCCCTCAGCCCCGGTGGCAGGCCTTCTATGTCTACATTAAGAAAACCACGCACAATGGTAGATATTGCCTCTTCTTCATCTATTCCACGGGCCATGAGATACTCTATCTCCCGCTGATCGATTTTTCCCACAGCCGCTTCATGAGACATTTCCACACCGGGCTTAAAACCTTTCAATTCAGGAATGGCATGCATCAAACCGTCCCTGATGATCAAACCCTTGCATTCCAGGTGGGCCTTGATGCCGGCCACTTTGCCCACAAGCTCTCCTCTGGCTATAATGGTACCACCTGATGTTATGGCCCTTGAAATTATTTCAGCCCTGGTGCCCGGAGCATTAAGAATAACCCGCGATCCCACATCCAGGGTGGTTCCAGGGGGTGCTACCAGGACACTGTTAAAACGGGCCACAGCACCGGGTCCGTCAAGATAAGTGGTCGGAAACATCTGCAGTGAGCCAACCTGTTTCAGGCTGATATAGTTCGATACAAAAATACCGCCTTCTTCAACGTGGACCACTGTCCTCGGCCGCACATTGATCTGTTCTCCCCAGTCGTGGATCATTGTGAAATATAGCTTGGCGCCCTTGCGTACATAGAATTCCGAAACCCCCACGTGCAGGCCGGAATCAAGATGCGGGGCTGTAGCACAGCCGGTTATCACGTGCATGCTGGAGCCGGGTTCGGCAATAACAAGGTTGTGAACATTCTGCGAGAATCCGTTTTTAGCAATATAAAGACATGATTGAACAGGTTTTTCCAATTCAACCCCTGGCTCTGTACGAATGAAATAGCCTTCATGGGGTATGTGCTTGGCACGGGCCACAAAGGGATCAGCCTGGGGATCGAGACTTCGCCATAAAAAATCTTTAAGCCAGGCGTGTTTTGAATTTGCCTGGCTGATACCCATGATCTCGACTCCTTCCTGTTTAGCACAGGAATGAACCACCGAACGGTCTTTCTGAATGAAAGTCCCGGACCGAAAAGACTCCTTGACATCAATACCGACATCCAGCATACGCTCGGCATCGTCACCTGACAAAGATTGCAAATCCTCAACGTAAGGATGATCTTCGGCTTCTACCTGGTACGAATCCAGGTCAACCGCGGCTTTGTCTCCATCAGCTTTATCTATATCGCGCATCTTAGGCACTCCTCGTATCCGTATTCACTTATCCATTTCAGGATTTCACGGGCATTTTGACTGCAACACAGGTGGCCATTATAAAGAACCTGTCCCCTGTCTGCGGTTATGTAATCAAGAATATGGCCGGTATGGGTAATTACCAGGGCGCTTTTGCCGCAACCAACCGGGGCTTTCTTGTTCAATCTTTCCCGGTTGCAGGCCACTCCCCTGCCCAGGAGCATGTTTATCGTCTCCCCGAGCAGGGCTATATTCTCAAGGTCTACTCCTGACTCGGGTTCGTCAAGCAGGATAAGGTCAGGGTCCTGGGCCATCAGCTGAAGCAGTTCACTGCGCTTGATCTCTCCACCGGAGAAATTATGGTTTACGTCCCGGTCAAGAAAAGAGTTGAAGTTCAGCTGTTCGGCAAGGTTCTCTATTGCTATCTCCTCATCACGGTTCCGGGCGCAAATTTCCACCAGGTTGCGGGTCTTGAGCCCATTGATGGTCGGCGGGCGTTGAAAGGAAACACCGATACCCATGCGGGCCCTTTCGTTGATTGGCAGGTTGGTAATATCCTTGCCCTTGAATATGATCCGGCCACGGGTCACCTGGTAACCGGAAAAGCCCATTATGGTCATCATCAGCGTAGTTTTACCTGATCCATTGGGGCCAAAGAGGATATGGGTTTCACCCTCCGGAATTTCCATGTTGACGTTGTCCAGAATGGTGCGGTCTCCAACGCGCACTTGCAGGTCTTCAATTTTGAGCATTGCCCATCTCCATTTTAGATTTTACCGGACGTGGTAAACAACTCCCACCTGTATTTTTTTAAAAAATCGGCCGAAGCAGGCCGTAAGCCGAATTCTGTCCCTTTCAACGGTTACCCGGTTGAAAGGTGGTGATCATTCATCTATGGATGCCGGTTGCCCGACACCTCTTGCGACCTACCCGGAAGCTCGGACGGGCAGCCCTCAAACACTTCCCTATTTGGTCTTGCACCGGGTGGGGTTTACCTAGCTTCCCCGGTCACCCGGAGAACTGGTGCGCTCTTACCGCACCGTTTCACCCTTACCCCGTCCCGGGGACGAGGCGGTCTGCTTTCTGTTGCACTTGCCTTCGCGTTGCCACGACTCCACGTTATGGAGCACCCTGCCCTGCGGTGTTCGGACTTTCCTCTGGTGCACGAAACACCAGCGATCACCTGGCCTGCTCCGACCGATAATCGAAAATCCCCATTTCAGTCAGCAAACCTCTTCCTTGGGATAGATAATCCGCTGACAATGGGGACATATCTTTATTTCGTCCATTCTAAGCAGTTCATTGAAAGCCTGGGGCGGAATATTCATGTTGCAAACCTGGCATACGGCATTGGCAACAGCCGCCACCCCCACGCCACCACCGTTTTTCTTGATCCTAGTATAAGTCTGGTATAGACGTGGTTCAACTTTTTCGACAATCCCTCCGGCTTTCTTCTGCAGCTTTTCAAGTTCCTTTTTCTTGCCGGAGGCAGCTGCAACAACATCCTTTTTCTGTTCCTCAATTTCCGCCCTTTGATCCTCGAGGAACTTCTGTTTTTCAGCAAGCAGTTTTTCAGCGGCCTCGATCTGCTCCAGGATCTCGATCATCGTTTCTTCGAGATTCGATCGACTTTTTTTCATCTCATCGATTTCTTTCAGGGCCGCCTGATACTCCTTGTTGGTCTTGATGGTTCCCAACTTGGCTTCGCTTTTGGCAATCATGTCGGTAAGTGTACGGACTTCGCTTTCATCAGCAGCGTACTTTTCCTTTGCCTTGTTCAGTTCAGCATTGGCGTTTTCCACCTCTTCGATGTATTGGAGCAATTCACGGTCAAGGCTGGCCAGCTTTTGATCGACTTCAGCTAAAGCTTCTTCCAAACGACCAATGCTGCTCTCGATCTGTTGCAGCTCGGCCAAAACTTCCAACTGTTCCTTTACGTTTTTTACCATTTCGACTCGCTTTTAATAATTTAAACGGGCCAAGGCCCTAATCAAAAATATTTGCCCCCAGCCATTTAAATACTGGCTATTCACAACTCCACCACAAACTTTAAATTAAAGGTATACAAACGGATCCACTTCCAATTCGGTTACCTCGGCCTGGACATCCCAGCCCAATTTTGCAGCATGAGCGTTGATCCGATCTACAACCGCCCGGACAACGATCCGTTCCGAAGCAAAATGTCCCATGTCAATTATCGCCCGACCTTCCTGCTCGGCAGACCTGGCATCGTGGTAATGCAAGTCGCCGCTTATGAACACCTGGGCATTGCTCGCCAAAAACAAATGCATCAAAGACGATCCACTACCGGAACAAATAGCCGCCCTTTCTATCCTCAATTCCGGGTTGCCGGCATACTTGAGACCCTTGAGCTTGAAATCCCTTTTTATCTGTAAGGCCAGCTCATGCAAGCCAACCGGTTTTTCAAAAAAACCGATTCTTCCGATGCCGTTGACCCCGTCGGCAGCCAACTCAAGCGGCCCGCTGGAGGTCAATCCCAGGTGACCGGCCAGCACATCGTTTACCCCCCCGGAGGTTGAGTCCAGGTTGGTATGGGCACTATAGACCGCAATTTTGGCTGCCAGGGCACGCTGAATATCGGCCCCCAGGGCCGTAGCCGGATTTATCTGTTTCAATGGTTTGAATATAAGTGGATGGTGGGTGATGATCAAGTCTACGTTGTTACCGGCTGCGGATCGAAGAAGGTCGCCGAGGGGATCCAGGGCCACCCATATCTTTTTCACGGGCCAGGCTGGATCTCCAACCTGCAGGCCTGGATTGTCCCATTGTTCAGCCAGGCTCAGTGGTGCCCAGGATTCCATCAGGGCACAGATATCGGCGACGGTAACGCTCATGATGGCATGCGAACAAGCCCCTGTGAATGTCAAGTCCGTTGTTTAATGGCCAAAAAAGGCGCGGTTCAGGGCCAAACCACGCCTTTACTCAGGTTGTAACGCTTGCAAAGCGAGTGGGCCCACCTGGGATCGAACCAGGGACCTACCGGTTATGAGCCGGTGGCTCTGCCAACTGAGCTATGGGCCCAAAATTCGCTGTGCTTTAGTAGCGACACCCAAAGTGTTTGTCAAGAACCAGTAAGATCAATTTTCAATGAAACTTTTCAATTTCCTGCTGCGGGTCGGGTGCCGAAGCTTCCTTAAGGCTTTGGCTTCTATCTGCCTGATCCGTTCCCTGGTAACTGTAAAATCCTGTCCAACCTCCTCCAGGGTATGATCGGCTTTTTCACCGATACCGAATCTCATTCTGAGCACTTTCTCTTCCCTCGGGGTCAGTGTAGCCAGCACTTTGCGAGTCTGCTCCGCCAGGTTTAGGCTAACAGCCGCATCCGATGGCAGCATGAACTTTTTGTCTTCGATGAAATCTCCCAGGTGGCTATCTTCTTCCTCACCAATGGGGGTTTCAAGTGAGATCGGCTCGCGTGCAATGCGCAGGACTTTACGCACTTTCTCCAGGGGTATCTCCATTTTTTCAGCTATTTCTTCCGGCCTTGGTTCACGCCCCAACTCCTGAACAAGGTAACGTGATGTACGGATAAGCTTGTTGATAGTTTCTATCATGTGAACCGGTATCCGGATTGTACGTGCCTGGTCGGCTATGGCTCTTGTAATGGCTTGCCTGATCCACCAAGTGGCATAAGTACTGAATTTATAACCACGCCTGTATTCAAACTTGTCGACGGCCTTCATCAGCCCAATGTTGCCTTCCTGGATAAGGTCCAGGAACTGTAAACCTCGATTGGTATATTTCTTGGCAATACTGACCACAAGTCGCAGGTTCGCCTTGATCAGCTCGCTTTTGGCCGCCTTGGCACGCCTGCGTCCCTCGTCCACGTGGGCGACAATCCTTTTCAATATCCTGCTGTTGGCCCTGATTTCCGTTTCCTTGTCAGCAATGTTCTGCTGGACAGCCTTCAGCTCAGCATAAAGCCTTTCTACATCTTTCCTGGAAAGATCGCAATTTCCGGAAGCCCATTTGATGAATTTTTTCTTGTTGGCCAGGTTGTCGCGTAACGCTGTAACGGTGGAATTCAAGGCTTCAGCACTAACCGTAACCAGATAGTTGTGGGAATCGAACCAGTTAATTAAGTCACGGATATCTTTTTCCATCCGGTCGATGACGTTACCTTCCAGGCGCCATTCTTTAAGCAGTTCAAATATCTTGTTGTTTCTCCTTGTTATACAACGCCTCACTCTGCGCTGCTGGTCGGGAGGCAGTTGGGTTTCAAACAGCTGACGCCTGAATTCAGCGTTTTCCTTGTGGATTTGCTTAATCTCCCCGATGGTCTTCAGGAAGGCCTCGATTTTGTCCATTTCGTCGACATAGGTGTCTCCTTCGTCGACGTCCCGCAAAACATGCTTGGGCCGCAGGGTCTGTTGTTCAATATAGCCTGCCAGGGTCAGGATGTACTCTACGCCGCAGGTTGTCTCCAGCAAAGCCTTGAGCACGTCCTGCTCTCCGGCCTCTATCTGTTTGGCGATTTCAACTTCACCCTCCCTGCTGAGAAGGGTCACCATGCCCATTTCACGCAGGTACATTTTTACCGGATCAGTCACCGTTCCGAAATCGGAGACACTGCTGGTTGTGCCCTTGGTCTTGCCCGCAGCCGGTTTTGGCTTCATCTTGGCCATTTTGTGTTTTTTGGCATCGACTATATCAATCCCCAGATCACCGAACATTTCCAGTGTTTCATCCAATTGTTCGGAAGAAAGCATATTATCCGGCAAAGCATCATTTATCTCTTTATAGGTCAGGTAACCCT
>JALVQM010000376.1 GCA_027025615.1 Desulfobacteraceae bacterium
ATTATAAAGCCGTTGGACGTTACGAACATATAATGGAATACCTGCTGAGTGTATCCATGCAGAAATGCCCACACCAGGGGCTTTATGGTTTGGCAGAATAGAACCAGCCCGGCCAATGTCGCCAGGGCCATCAAGGCGGCCATACAATATTCCCATTTATAAGCTTTCATCTTTTGTCTCCTATTTCATCATTCCAACAAACACCCAGGCAATCCAAAGACACACACCTGCAACTGCTATCAAGGGCCATGCTTCAAGTATGGTTTTCATGTTCATCTACCTCCTTGTAAGATCGTATGTTTGTGCCACCACGCGGCAGGCCTGGGCTATATCCGAGCTGAATACGTCCGGGTCATCTATCGGGTTGACCTGGGTGGGAGCAAAGCGTTTTTGTATGCGTTGTATTTCCAAGTGGTATTCCCGGTATGTCTTTCTCATTTCTTGATAAAATGCCCGGACATCCTGTTGTTTTTTAAAGCGTGATCTCGCCTCTTTGAGTATCGGCTCCGGATCCAAACCACAACTGTTGGCCACGCCCGCATAATACCCAAGTGTTTTCAGATATGGGTCTGGGCTGTAAGAAACGCATATCCCTATAAGAACCGGTACCGCCAATAAGACTATGAATATCGCTGCTATCTTTTTCATTGCTGATCTCCTGCTGATCGTTAATTTTGAACACACTATACAGGAGAGATATTCAGATGTCAATAAAAAAAAATAAATTTTATTGATTTTTAGTTTAAGTCCATAAAAACATTGACGAAAAATCTTGGTGTGCTATGTTGGCAGGCAAGTCTTACGAAAGGAGGGTTCGCTCCTGGCGTAAGGTGTAAAGGGGATCGGGGGCCTTGGTGGCCCCTTCTTTAATCTAATTCTCCAATATCAATTCCATATGCTTCCAGCCAAACGTTCCTATGGTATGAATTAACTTGGCCATAGTTGGCATCAAAAACCTTGCGTGGAGGAATCCTTAAATCAAAACTTATTCTTTTAAGTTTGCGCCAGTCATACCGTTCACTTGTTCTCATTTCGACTCGTTTAACCGTAGCCCATTCCTTAGATTCATCTAGGGCTATTTCAAGCTTGACTCTTTTTCTTTTCTCGGCTGAAGCCGTGGCCATTGCAGTTGCTTCTCTCCTTGCCCCGATCCAAGCCTTTTCACGGATTGCCTTGTCTCTCTCTTCAATGGCCTTTCGCTTTTCTTCTCTCAATTTAATGGCAAGGTCTAGGAATTTATCTGGGTCATTCAGGATTTCGTTAAGCTTTTCCTCGGTCATGTAAGCACCATGTTTGCGGATTGAGGGAAGGACTTCAGAAGTTACCCATGCTCTGAATTTAACTGCTTCAGGTTTGCGTGAAGCGAAGATAACTTCATAAAGAACAGGCTCCTGAAAAATTAAGGTTTCTTGTAAGCCTCCAGGAGTTGAAAGGGGGTAGTTTGAAACGACACCCTTTGCCTGTTCCTCTGGCATAAAGGTTTTCAGTCTTTCAACGGCTTGTTTAACTGCGTCACGATGATTTGCAATTCCCAAAGCCTGACAAACATCCTTTGCCACAAACCAAGGATTGCCATCTTTGTCGATAATTCTTACCTGTCCGAATTCCTCATGTTCAAAAATCTTTAGTTCATTCATTGTATTTCCTCCTTTTGTTGTGGATTAAGAGACAAAAAACATTTTTGGGCCAATAATTTCTACGTTTCAAACGTAGAAATTCTACAACCAAAAAACATTTTTGGGTCAAGAGTTTAGGACTTTGAAAGCCCCAAACTCTACAACTTGCATTTCCTCCTTTTCCATATTATCCTTAAATCAAAAGGGCGTTATGCCCGCCCTGCCTCGCAGGGTAGATTACACGGGTGCCTGGTGTATCGGGCCATCGTGGAACGGCATTACCTTTTTTCTCTTCCCGCCCCGCTGGTGGCGCAGCGGGGTTTTTTTTATTCCTCAAGCGGATAAAGCTCGATTTCAACCGACCCTTGCCGTGCCCATGCTTTCTCGCATACCAATCGGATAACCTGCTTGTCATCCTGAAAGACCAACTCATTCATGCAATCCAGATAAAACTTGGCCAGGTTATCCACATCCTTTGAATTGGTGCAATAATGCGGAGCAGACGGTTTCAGTTTATCAGCATTCCGTCCGGTGCCATAATGGACCTTTGGACGGGGGAAATTACAAATGATCCTGATGTACAAGGGACAATCCAAGGGTGGACGATCCCATTGCTGTTGGATTGCTAACATCGCTTTTCCTTCGTCTGTTTTCTGCCCGCTGTATGTCCCGATATATTTACCTCGGCGGAAAAACCGTGGGCGGGCCTTGGCGATAGGTGTTCCGGGTATAACTATTTTATCCATAAATCGATCTCCCGTTCAGGTATTTCGTCCAGTTCCATGTACTTGTTAATGGCTTCTTCTGGCACAACACCGGGGGTTGCCTTATCCCGTGCCCATGACAGCAATGTGCTCCACAGGGCCTTGGCTGCCTGATAACGCTTGTTTAAGCGTTTGTTCTCCTCTTTGAGCTTTGCCACCTGTCTTTCCAGTTGAGTTAGTTGATCTTGTGGCTCAGGCACAGGCAGGCCCAGTTTTTTCGCCCTGCAACATTCCCGGCATTTGTACTTAAATCCAAACGACCGGGAGCGGTCCCTGTGGAAAAACTTTTCCGTCAAGGGCAATATCCTGTGACATGAAGTGCATTTGCGGTAAACATTTATGTTTCCTTTGGGCATCAGTATCTCCAGTTCACTCCACCGGACAATTCCTTCTCATACTTCTTCTCCAGCGGTGTTGGCCCTGGGATTTTAGCCAGCAGTTCTCGTTCTCCTGGGCGCAAGGCCCCTTCTCGACGGTCAAGAGCCACTCGTTTCATCCATTCTGACCTCTGTTTGTCAAACGGTGCCAATACCTGTTCAGCAGTCATCTGGCCACGTACATACTTCTTTAACCGGTGATCTGCCAATTGCAAACTGATACCCAAATGCTTAGCCAATGAGTGCCGATCCCATGTCTTGCCGTTGATCTCCACTTTGCGCCGGGTGCGCCTGCTGCCCGGCACCCCATTAAGATTGTGTTTGGCAAACAGCTTTTCCGCGGACATCAAGCCTTTTTTATAGCGTTCTATTCTGGAGTGGATTGTCCGGTACGGTTTCCCAGTCGCCAGCATGATCTCATCAATTGTCCACAGCTTGCCATCAACTGTTACTGTGACTTTAGTTTTCATGGTTAAGCTCCATTTCATCTTCCTGACATGCAATGCCAAGTATCTGATACGATACAAAATCCCCAAACTTTTCCTCGGCATACCGTCTGTCCAGGTTGCCATCCAAAATATCGAACATGCTGACCAGGTGTTTTAGCGCAAACATCTGGCAGGCTTCTTCTGGTGAGCATCCCCGGAGTTCGGCTGCTTTCTTGAAATTCCAAAGGCGATCCCCGTTATGGGCATACTCGGCAGCCTTGTAGTGCAATGCCTCCAGTGACCTGCGCCTGAGCATGGCAACAACCTCATGTGGCGGACGATCCCGGAATAGAGTGATGTAGAACTTGATTGCCTGGGTAGCGGCGGCAACGTAAAACCTGTTCCGGAACGCCGGGATCAACAAGCGTCTGTCCGGGGATGGTCCTTTAAATGCTTTATCCTCAAACTCATTCCACATAATTGCTGACAATTCCTTGAATCGGTCTGGGTTCATCTTATCCTCCTTGCGGCTTTTCTGTTATCCATAGGCCACCCTTTCCGGGGGGCGTCACGTTCCAAATCAAAGGCTATCCA
>JALVQM010000377.1 GCA_027025615.1 Desulfobacteraceae bacterium
GGATTATTGAATTACTCAACCATTAAGTTGCTTGCCGGGTGGTGCAAGCAATTATACATTGCCGGAGTTGTTATGGCCGAGACAGATAAGGACGATTTGATAAGTATAATTGAAGATGATGAGAGTGGGATAGAGCTGCCCACGACTTTGCCCCTGTTGCCTGTTAGGGACGTTGTAATTTTTACGGATATGTTGTTACCCCTTTTCGTGGGCCGTGAAAAGTCGGTTAGGGCTGTTGAGGCTTCCGTTTCCAAGGATCGATTTTTGTTCGTTGTCACCCAGAAGGACCCTGCCATAGAAAATCCTAATCCTGATGAAATTTACAAGGTGGGAACAGTCAGCCGCATCTTGCGGATGCTCAAACTGCCCGATGGGCGGGTCAAGGCGCTGGTTCAGGGCCTGGCCAAGGGAAGAATCAAAAAATACATTCAAAAACGTTCATTTTATCGGGTAAAAATCGATCTGATAGAAGAACAGGTTGTTGATGGACCGGATATCAGGATTCAGGCAATGATGCGTAATGTACGCGAGTATTCTGAAAAAATCCTGGCCCTCAGGGGAGAATTGACTGGTGATGTGGGCAACATCCTGGAGAGTATAGAGGATCCTGGCAAACTGGCGGACCTGGTGGCCTCCAACCTGCGATTGAAGATCGATGAAGCACAACAGATAATCGAGCTGGTTGATCCAGAGGAAAGGTTAAGCAGGGTTAACGATTTGTTGTCGCGGGAGGTGGAACTTTCCGCAATGCAGGCCAAGATTCAGTCCGATGTGAAGGACGAAATAAGCAAGAGTCAGCGTGATTATTTTTTGCGGGAGCAAATGCGTGCCATCCATCGGGAATTGGGTGAACTCGATGAAAAGATGGAAGAGATCGAGGATTTCAAAAAGCGGATCAAGCGTGCCAAGATGCCCAAGGAAGCCAAGCGTGAGGCGGAAAAGCAACTGCGTCGGCTGGAACAGATGCATCCGGACTCGGCAGAGACCTCAGTGGTGCGCACATATCTTGACTGGTTGTGTGATCTTCCCTGGAAAAAGTCTACAAAGGACACCCTCGATATTCAAAAGGCCAGAAAGGTGCTGGATCGTAATCATTATGGCCTTGAGAAGGTGAAAGAACGTATTCTGGAATACCTGAGCGTCAGGAAACTCAATCCGTCAATGAAAGGCCCCATCCTTTGTTTTGTGGGACCGCCGGGAGTTGGTAAAACTTCTCTCGGCCAGGCCATTGCCAAGGCAATGCATCGCAAGTTTATCCGTATCTCCCTGGGCGGGATCAGAGATGAAGCTGAAATCAGGGGACATCGGCGGACTTATATCGGTGCCCTGCCGGGTCGTATTCTGCAGGGGTTGAAAACCTGTGGTTCAAACAATCCGGTTTTCATGATGGATGAAATTGATAAACTTGGCGCCGATTTCAGAGGTGATCCTTCCTCAGCATTGCTGGAAGCACTGGATCCTGAACAAAATTCGGAGTTTTCAGACCATTATTTAAACCTTTGCTTTGACCTGTCAAAAGTTATGTTCATTTTGACGGCCAACATTACCGACACCATCCCTTCTGCGTTGCTTGACAGAATGGAGATAATTCATCTTTCAGGCTATACCGAAGACGAGAAAAAACTGATTGCCAGGAATTATCTAATACCCCGGCAAGTAAAGGAAAACGGTCTCAAACCGCGACAGATTTCCATATCCGATGGCGCCCTTGTGCAGATGATTACCGAATACACAGCTGAAGCAGGTCTGAGAAACCTTGAAAGGGAGCTGGCTTCCATTTGCAGAAAAGTCGCCCGGAAAATTGCGGAAGGTCAAAAAGGCCCCTTCGTGATAACCAAGGCCAACCTTTCGAAATATCTAGGCGTTCCAAAATATTATCCCGAGATGGACAAGGAAGAAAGCCAAGTCGGTCTAGCCACTGGGCTGGCATGGACCCAGGCCGGCGGAGAGGTGCTCTATGTTGAGGCCAGCTTGCTTAAAGGCAAAGGCGATCTAATAGTTACCGGACAAATCGGTGATGTCATGCAAGAGTCAGCCAGAGCCGCCTTGAGCTATGCCAGGTCGTACCTTGGAAACATAGGTTTAAAATCAATAAGCCTTGATTCGGTCGACGTGCATATACATGTGCCGGCCGGTGCCATTCCCAAGGATGGCCCATCGGCAGGCATAGCCATGGCCACGGCTTTGATTTCGGCCTCTACAAATATTGCCATAAACACAGATGTGGCCATGACTGGCGAGATTACCCTCCGGGGAAGGGTTTTGCCTATCGGAGGACTGAAGGAAAAAGCATTGGGGGCCCTGAGGGCAGGTATAAAAACAGTAATTTTACCCCAGAAGAACAAAAAGGAGCTTGTTGAAATACCATCCTCTTTAAAGCGTCGTTTGAATTTTGTAACTGTATCTACCATGGACGAGGTACTGGACTTGGCTTTGGTAAAAAAACCAGCCAGGCGAAAACCACGTCCGGTCAGCAAGGGCAGGAAAGGTGCTCGAGGAAAATGAGCACAGCCGGTTACCAGCGTCCGCTGTTGCTCGGTGTCGATACAGCCACGGAAACTTTAGCGTTGTCTCTAAGTGCCGGAAGCCGGGTTGTCACAGAGCTTACAGTTCAAACAGACCGTACCCACGCCACGGTTATAATCGATGCCATTGGACATTTACTGGAACTTGCAAAACTAGAACCGGGAGACATTGATGGCCTGATCGCAGGCCGTGGGCCGGGCAGCTTTACCGGTTTGCGTATAGGTTTGGCCGTGGTAAAAGGTATGGCTCTTGCCTTGTCAAAACCGGTTGTTGCAGTTTCATCCTTAGCTTGCCTGGCTTTGCAGGCAGGTGGAGAAGGTATGCCTGTCTGGGCAATGATTGACGCCCGCCGGAAGCAGGTGTATTGTTGCAGTTACCGGTTATCAGGATATAATTTAGACCAGTTGAACAGCGAACAGGTCCTTTCCCCCCGGCAATTGGTTGATCTGGTTAGTGAGCCCTGTCTGCTGGTAGGGACTGGTGCAATTAACTACAAGGGTTTGTTTAAGAAAATACTGGGAAACAAGGCTGTTTTTGCCCCTGCCGTTCAACACCGGATCCGACCGGCGTCCCTGGCGCAGCTGGGATGGCAGAAATGGCAGCAGGGCAGGCAAATCGATGGTCATTACCTGGTTCCGGTTTACCTGAGGCGACCTGATGCCCGGCCTGGTTCTGAAAAATAATTTAAAATTTCATGACAATCCTGGTGGAAGATTGAAAGTTGTAATACCAGCTAAAGTTTCATTTTCAATGGATTTCGAAGGTTAGCTTGACATACTCGGTAGCGCCTGTTATTTTTATAAATTCATGGTCGTGATTATGCGGCTGGTCTCAGATAGTGGATTTGGTACAGAGCTGTTGTAGACCAAGGAATCTGGATTAATAGGATGAATAATTTCAACTGGCCTGATCCGCCAAGGGCAACTGCATTTCCAATAGCGCGGCCGGGATATCCATTGATTGCAGCAGCAGCATTTGTTACGGCTGTTTTTGCTCTTTTGGGGTTAACCATACCGGCCCTTACAGCCTTGGCAATAACTTTTTTTATCTGTGCTTTTTTTCGCGATCCAGACAGGCTGGTACCAGATGAACCCGGCAAAGTGGTGAGTCCGGCAGATGGTAAGGTTATAAAAGTAGAAAATTTTGAAAATGAAGAACTTTATCCCGGCAAAGGTGTTAAGATTAGTATTTTCATGTCGGTTTTCAATGTCCATGTTAATCGTGCGCCATTTGCCGGGAAGGTGGTGGAAGTACGTTACCGACCAGGCAAGTTTTTTGTTGCCAGCGGCGACAGGGCTGTAACCGATAACGAGCATAATGCTATTTTTCTTGAAACTGAAGAAGAAAAACAGATCTGCTTTGTTCAGATAGCCGGACTGGTGGCTCGTAGAATAATTTGCCGGGTTCAAGCCGGAGATAAATTGGGCCGGGGCCAAAGGATTGGGATGATTTGTTTCGGTTCCCGGGTGGATCTTTACCTGCCGCCGGATTTTGTACCGGAGATAAAAAAAGGCGACCGTGTCCAGGCCGGTGCTTCAGTATTGGGGGCTATCCAATGAAACGTAAAAAACGCTTTGAGGGCGAACGGCTGAGACGCAGCATTTACTTATTGCCCAATATGTGTACGGCTATGAACCTGTTTTGCGGGTTTTATGCAATTATTGCGTCTGTAAACGGAAAATTCATTGCCTCGGCCATCGCTATTCTGATTGCCGCGGTTTTTGATAACCTTGACGGCAAAATAGCACGGGCAACCAATGCTACCAGCCAGTTCGGGGTAGAGTTTGATTCCCTGGCTGATCTGGTTTCTTTCGGAGTGGCTCCGGGGCTGATGATTTATTTGTGGGCTTTGGATTCACTGCATCGCATCGGCTGGTTGGCATCATTTCTGTTTGTTGTATGTGGGGCCCTGCGCCTTGCCAGGTTCAACACCCAGGTCGGCACGACGAGCGGCGATTTTTTCCTTGGATTGCCTATTCCCGCCGGTGCCGGTATGACGGCCGTAACTGTTTTATTTTGCCATAAAATCGGATTTGTGGCAGGTGACCACCCATATGTGATATTATTAATGTTATATCTGCTGTCTTTCTTAATGGTCAGCACCATACGTTACAATAGTTTTAAGAATTTGGAATTATTTAGAAACATGAACTTCAACGTCCTGGTGACTGCAATCCTGCTTCTGGTCTTCATTGCAGCCCAGCCATCCATAGCATTATTTATGATGGGGGTAATTTATATTATTTCCGGACCATTGTTGGCCATGAGACAGGCCAGGATCAGTCGCAGGGCGGCTTTGGAATCTGAAAAAGAAGAAGATTCCAGCTCAACTCTTATTTAGCATTCTGTTGAAAAATTTAGCGAGCGTGACTAGATTGATACTTTAGCAGGATGTTAATCCATGTTAACTGGAAAGAGGTAAATTAATCGGCCGGCAGATTGTCGGCCGATGGTGGTTCTTATTTATGCAAACATATGTAAGTTAGGAGTGAGACAAGTTGGAAAGGATTCCTATAACACGTCAGGGCTATGAGGCCTTGAAAAAAGAGATGGAGCATTTGAAGACCGTCGAACGTCCAAGGGTAATCAAGGCTATCGAAGAGGCCCGGGCTCATGGCGACCTTTCGGAAAATGCGGAATATGAAGCTGCCAAGGAAAGACAGGCTTTTATAGAAAGCAGGGTGCGTGAGCTCGATTTCAAGCTGGCAAATGCTGACATTATTGAATCTGAAAATTTGCCGAAGGACAAGGCGGTATTTGCAAGTCGGGTCCTGCTTGAAAATGTTGATACCGGGGAAGATGTGGAATATCAACTTGTTGGGCCGGATGAATCTGATATTGAACAAGGACGGATCTCAATTACTTCTCCCTTGGGTAAAGCCATCATTGGCCGCAAGCCCGGCGATGAAATCGTATTGCAGGCCCCGGGTGGTAAACGAGTTTACGAATTGGTTGAAATACTGTAATTACCAGGGAATAAATTATCAGGAGGCTCGCGTGGCACGTATAACAATTGAAAATAAATAAAAAAAGGTTGATAATCGTTTTAAATTGGTACACATGGCAGCTGCCAGGGTGCGTCAAATTCGGGAAGGTTCTGAATATTTGGTAAGTTCTCCTAAAAATGAAGATATAGTTGTTGCTTTGCGCGAAATTGCAGCCGGCAAGGTGGTTGAAAAAAAATCTTCCGAGCAAACCTAGTCAATCGCATTTTGCCTGTTTGGTCTGCCGGTCCATCCCGGGATCCCCATCGAATTGCCGAAGTTGCCTTACACATACAAAGCTTTGAACCGGGCAATAGGAAAAGCCATCCATCGCTATACAATGATTGCCGACGGTGACAGGGTTGCCGTTGGCCTGTCTGGCGGTAAAGACAGCTTTTGTCTGATGTGGCTTTTGGACGAACGTCGAAAAAGGGCTCCGGTTAACTTTACCCTGATTCCTATATATATCGATCCTGGTTTCCAGCCCGGGCAGGCCGAAATGCTGGTTGAAATAGGGCGGGGATATGGATGGGACGTACAGGTGGATTATTCTGATTGCGGGATTTTGGCTCACAGTGAAATAAACCGTGAGAACCCCTGCTTTTTATGCTCACGCATGCGGCGTAAAAGATTGTTTGTTTTGGCCGATCGACTTGGGTGCAGCAAGATTGCACTTGGCCACAATAAGGACGATCTGATTGAAACTTTGTTTATGAATATTTTTTATTCCGGGGAAATAAGCTGCATGTTACCGCGGCAGGAATTTTTCAATGGTAAACTAACCGTGATTCGCCCCTTGTCTTTTGCTGAAGAGGATTTAGTCAATCGATTTGCAAAAATTATGAAATTCCCGATACTTGAAAATCCATGCCCCAGTGCCGGCAATTCCAAAAGGAATCAGGTAAAAGACATGCTGGAAAAGTTGTATAGGAGCAACAAGAAGATCCGCGGCAATATATTTCGGGCAATGCATCATGTCAGGACAGATTATTTATTGAAATAAGTTACAAGGCTGATGTATAGGAAACCGGATGTAGCCCCGTTCAGCATAATTATCAGGTCTTCGGATCTCTGAGATTAATGCCTGTGGCTGCCAGAAATATCCAAGGAATACCGGGTTGTTACCGGCCAAAGTATTATGAACATGATTGACGTTCAAAACCAACTGGATCACCGAAACATTCCAATCGATAAGGTTGGTATCAAAAATTTGCGTTATCCCATTACGGTTAAAGACAGGCGGGAAGGCCGTCAGGCAACCGTGGCTTCGATCAACATGTATGTCGATCTGCCCCACGAGTATAAGGGTACCCATATGAGCCGTTTTGTGGAGATGCTGCACCTGTTGAGATCCGAAATCTCTTTAAAGAAATTTTCGGTAATCCTTGAGCAGATGAAAAAGCATCTCAATGCCGCTTCGGCTCATATCGAAGTGATGTTCCCATATTTTATAGAAAAACACGCTCCAGTCAGTGGCTCTCCAGGTTTAATGGATTACACTTGCCGGATAGTGGGGTCCAGCAATTCAGAGGATGAAATCGATTTGATGTCCGAGGTCAATGTGCCCATTTCTTCGGTTTGTCCCTGTTCCAAGGAAATCAGCGAGGAAGGCGCCCATAATCAACGGGGTGAGGTAAAACTCCAGACGCGTTTCAAGAAATTTATATGGTTGGAGGATATGATTGAGCTGGTTGAAGGCTGTGCTTCCTGTGACGTGTACTCAGTTCTGAAAAGGGTGGATGAAAAAGAGGTTACCGAAAAAGGATTCTCAAACCCCAAATTTGTAGAAGATATTGTCCGTGATGTTGCCGCCCGCCTCAAAAAGGATGACAATATAACCTGGTTTTCAGTAAGCGCCGAAAATTTTGAATCCATTCACAACCACAGTGCTTACGCTCACATCACAAGTGGTATACCACCCAGCCTGGAGTGTTATTAGGACCCATCTCTAAAAAATTTCAGAGCCCATGGAGGTGTCGCAGTGCACTTCACAAGGCTCTGATACCAGGTTTATGCTCTGCCTTTTCACTGTTGTGCGTCCTGCCGGGAACTCTGACTTGTTTTCAGTATTGTGGTCTGTTCGGCAGGCCGCCCGAATGAAAGCAGCCTGCCGAATTTCAACGGCTTAAATTCAGGATTTGCTCAGTATTTTGATCCCAGTCGTCCCATAAGAAACCTGCCTGCCGGTCTCTTGCCACAAGGCTGAATGCATAGCGTACCTGCCGCTGGTAAAACTCACAGTATGGAGCCGGGGCCTCGAGGCTGCCGAATACAGCATTGATTTCAGCCGGGCAGGGGGCTCCACAAAAGTGCTTTATGGCGCAGGAGCGGCAAGGTACGATGTTTTCGACAATCCGGCCGGTAATAGACTTGAAGGAGGTGCTTTTCAGTACATTTTCAAGCCTGTTCTCAAACAGGTTGCCTCCCTTGAATTCATTCATCCCGATAAATTCGCTGCAGGGGAAAATGTCACCGTTGGCTGCCACGGCAAAAAAGCATCGTCCCCCGCCGCATGGGGATATATCACACATAAGTCTTCTGCTGGTAGGGCCAAGAATTGCCGCCAGGATATTGGCAAAATTAGAAACCACAAGCTTTCTACCGGTTTCCTGGTAAAGCTTCCAGGTCCTGTCCAGGGCTTTGATGAAATTTTCTGAAAGAACATGATCAGCCGGCTTTAAATCCCGGCCGCCTTTACGTGTGCAGCGAACCGGGTTGAGCATTACTACCTGAACTTCATGCTCGTGGTAAAAATCGATCATTTCAGTAAGAATTTCGACGTTGACCGTAGTTACGGTAGTGATGACATTGAATCTCCCGTATGATGCCAGGCTGTCCATTATGCCCACAACCCTGTCGAAATAGCCCTGTCCTTTCCATGTGTGACGAGTGGCATCAGCCTGACTGGCACTTGGACCGTCCAGGGAAATACCTATGGCTACCTGGTGCTCGGTAAGAAAGCCAAGTGACTTGTCGTCCAGCAGGGTTGCATTGGTTTGAAGACCGAAATCGAAATAATCGTCAAAGGCTTCTATCCCGGCAAAGATTGCTTCTCTGGCCATCATCGGCTCACTGCCGTGGAAGATCAACTGGGGACGGAAGCTGTCGGCAGTATGGATGGTCTTGAAAAATGCCGATAAAATTTCCAGGGCCCGGCATAATTGGTCGGGACTCATCTGTCGGCCGTTTCGGCGCATGCTTTCAGGCAGGTAGCAATAAGAACAATTGAAATTGCATCTGTCGGTAGGGTTGAAATAGACCGCAGAGGGGCGCAAGCCAAAACGCAGCATATGCATTTCGTCACCCATTTCGGTTTGCTTTGCTACCAGTTCTGCAACAAATTCGCCGGCCAGGCATTTTTCAAGATCGGATTTGTCCACAAGCGCCCAGAACGCGCTTTCAGGTTCAATCACGGCCAGCCTGGATGGATGATCTATGGAAACAACCGCCAGGTTCGGCCCTGGGCCTGTATTAGCCCAGGGCTTGATGGAGATTTCGTGTTTGGGTATCATTTTTTTGATCCCTTGTCTTTTGGCTCATTCAACATGATGTAATGGGAAAGACCGGCACCTGGCTGTCGACAGCGATAACGATAGGCAATAATTTTTTTCTGGGTTTGTTTGGTTTGCATTTGATTACCTCCTCTTGATAACAGTTTGCAAAACACCCTCATTGGGCACCAATAAAAAACGGCCCGAATCAGTGTCTTAAGATACCGACTCGGGCCGTTTACCATCCGTATCCCGATCGCTTGGCACCCGGCAACAGGTCTTCTGGCTTCCTCCCTTTAACCGGTCCACCTTCCCACTGGGATCGTGAAAAACGGTACCAGCAGTGGCATTAATTGCCGGAAAAGTTGCCCTGGTCACAGGGCCGGAGGTTACAGCGGCGGGTCCGCCACGGATTTGCACCGTGTTCCTGGATGCCGCCGGGTAAATGCGATTTGTCAGAGCCCTATATCAAGAAACAGCAAAACTGTCAAAAGAATGTAAGTTTGATGTGGTTAAATTTTTCTGAATGTCAAATTAAAACCAGGCCGAGCTCTTTTGCATTGAGAATGCTTGGAGCCGCCTCGGGCGGATCGGGACTAAGGAATAATTCCATTTCTGGTTTTGTCCAGGCAGGCCGGCCCTTTATGATGGCCCCCAAATTCATGGAAGCCAGTACCGCCATTGACCTTCTGGTCCAGTTGGTAGCCGAACCCAGGTGAGGCAGAATGAAGACGTTTTCAAGTCGGGCCAGACCTGGAGCAAGCCGGGGTTCTTCTTCAAAAACATCAAGCCCGGCTCTGAATTGAGGATTATTAAGGCAATGCTCCACCAGGGCTTTTTCGTCCACAACCTGACCGCGACTGGTATTTATAAGTATGCCGTTTTTTTTCATCAGGCTCAAACGCCGGGCATCAATCAGGTGGTGAGTTTCACGGTTGAGCACAGTATGCAAGCTGACACAGTCGGATTGTATCAACAAATCTTCCAGGTTATCGGCTTTACGGCAGAATACTGGTCTTTCTCCCTGCTTTGCCAGAAAGTCATTGAAAGCGGAAACGAAGTTTTCCAGACTGTGATTGACCCTTTTGCCGTGATAGATAATGTTGGTCCTGAAGCCCTGCAGCATGATTTTGGCGTAAGCGCTGCCGATCCTGCCGGCCCCGATGATACCTATGGTTTTGCGTTCCAGCAGCCGTCCCAAAAGCAGGGAAGGTGCCCAGCCCTGGAAAAGACCGGCTCTCAGGAAACGTTCGCCCTCTCCCAGACGGCGGGCGGCAGCCAGGGTAAGGGCAACGGCTAATTCGGCAGTTGCGCCTGTGAGTACGCCGGGCGTATTACCAACTGCTATTCCGTTTTTTGTCGCAGCCTCCAGATCTACATTGTTGAAACCAACGGCATAGTTACTGTAAACTTTTCCACCGGCTTTTTGCAGCGCTGCAAAAAGCTCTGCGCTCCAATTTTCCGACAGCATCCCGATTGCCGCCCGGCAATTGTCGCCAATGGCATTTACTATCTGGCGACCGGTCAGGCCTTTACGACCGACCCAGGCCTCTATCCGGCAACCGGCATCTTCCAGGATTTCAATCCACTTCTTGCCTGGAAGATTACGGGTAACGATCACCCTGTGTTCACCTGAAGAGTTATGTATTTGCCAGTTGGATTCCATTGTAGATATTCTCCTAAAAAAGTTTTGCACTTAGCCAGGTTGCCAGGCGGTTACCGGCGACGACAAAGATTGCTACGACAAGTGTTTCCAAAGCCGCTTTCATGCTTACGGAACTGATAACCAGGGCGGCCATAAAATCTGTAAGCACCGCAAAGCCCAGGCCGGCCATAAGTCCCCAGCGTTCGATAACCCAAGTCATGACCAGTAACAAAGGTATACTGGCAATGGTGCCGATAATAACCAGCCGGTAAATCGGAAACTGGAAATTGCCGGATATAAGGTTGGTCATGGCCGCCATCCGCGGACAGACGATAAAAAGTCCAAAGGCTCCGATAGCAATTAAAAAAGAAACAAAATTCTCGCTCATTTGTTTAACTCCTTGAAGGATTGCGGATTTCGTATCGGCGATGGTTTGTTTGCGGATGAGATAATTTTGGCTAAGGCCTTTTGAATACGTTCCAACTGGTCCTGCCTGCGGCCCATAATTACAAAAG
>JALVQM010000378.1 GCA_027025615.1 Desulfobacteraceae bacterium
TTCCCTGATAGGTGAAGGCCTGAACCGTAATAATACAACTTTACTCAAAACCATGTCGCTATTGACCAGAAATAAAATTTCGATCGCCGGGGTTACTACCACCTCGTTTCGTATTTCCCTGTTAATAGAAGAGAAGCAGATGGCTGAAACAGTCCGTTTGTGTCATCAACGCTGGATCGGGGGATGAAATCTGCCGCCTCCTTGACAACCATTTGGCGGTGATTAGTTTTTTGGCAAAAAAGAAGCAAGGAGGTGCGACGATGACCGTTGTAAGATGGGATCCGTTTCGTAATATGGTAGCCCTGCAGGACAGAATTAATCGGCTGTTTGAAGACGCTTTTCCCAATACCGGGTCTGAGGATCAGGTTTCGCTGAGTTCATGGCAGCCCAGTGTTGATATTTGCGAAACCTCGGAAGGTGTGATTATAAAGGTCGATTTGCCTGGGGTGGAAAAAGAAGACATTACAGTAGAAATCAAGGAAAACGTGCTTACCCTCAAGGGACAGCGCAGGCAAGACCCAGATTTGCCTGAAGAAGGCTATTACCGGCGTGAAAGAACCTGTGGAACCTTTCACCGTTCATTTACCATGCGTTCAATGATCGCGCCCGATACCATCAAAGCCACCTTTAAGAACGGCGTACTGACAATCGAGATTCCTAAACTCGAGGAAGAAAAACCCAAGCAGGTTGAAGTCAACATAGAGTAGGCTGGATTTTACGGCCCACCCATAAGCCTGCTCAAATTTTTGTCACCGGCCCCGAACCCGGTACAGCTTTGCCGCTGCATGATTCGGGGCCGGGCCTTTTCTGAAATTCGTTGAGATCTTTGCCGGCTTTGATTATCATTAGCCCATGGGTAAAGAATCTATCCTTTCTGTTCAGTATTTTATCTACTTTGGGATAATGGGCGTTTTTTTGCCCTATTTCAACCTTTATTGCTACCATTTAGGCTTTTCAGGAACACAAATCGGCAGCCTGTCTGCGGTCCGTTCCCTGGTAATGATCCTGTTGCCTATGTTTTGGGCCGCGCTGGCCGACCGCTTCAACGCCCGCCGGGCAATTTTTATCGGATGCTGCTTTTGCAGCGCTGCCAGCTGGTCCCTGTTTCTTTTTACCCGCCGTTATGAACCCATGCTTTTAATAACCGTAATCTACGCGATTTTTTATGCGCCCTTGATAGCATTCCTGGAAGCTTTTACCATGGATGCCCTTGGGGGACGAAAAAAACATTATGGAAGAATGAGGGCCTGGGGCTCGGTTGCCTTCATTACCGTGGTGCTGATCCTGGGACGGCTGCTTGAAACCCGTAGCCTGGATCTTGTTATCTGGCTTATTCTGGGTGGATCTGCCCTCCAGGCCCTGGTTGCCTGCGGATTGCCGCCGATTGTTGCTTCACGGCGAGAAGGTTTCCTTCAAGGTGTTCGCCTCTTGCTGAACAGGAAGGTATTTGTCTTTCTGCTGTGCGGATTTATGATGCTGCTCAGCCATGGAGCTTATTATGCTTTTTTTTCCATTCACCTTGCCGCTCTGGGCTTCGGAAAGAGCTTCATCGGTTTGTGTTGGGCTGTAGCCTCTACGGCCGAGATTTGGGCTATGTTCAATTCCGGGCGTATTTTTCAACGGTTTTCTTTCCAGACAGTTCTGCTGGTTTCATTCTGTGTTGCCGCCCTGCGCTGGACAGGTCTGCTCCTGAGCCGGTCTTCCTGGGCCCTGCTGGCTTTGCAGGTTTTGCACGCTTTTACCTATGGTACCTTTCACATGGCATCTATTCTTTACATGGACAAGCTGGCACCGGAAGCAACAAAAACCCTGGGACAGGCGGTAAACAACGCCATGACTTACGGGTTCGGCTTGATGGTAGGTTTTTTTCTCAGCGGTATTCTTTATGAAGAATATGGTGCCGGGACCATGTTCGGTTTTTCGATAGCAACTGCCCTGGCAGGTGGTGCCATCTTTACTTTATTCTTGTGCACCCAGCGCAAAAGCCGTGTTTAGAACCTGGCAATCCATCAGAGCTAAATAGCTTTTACTTACAGTAGCTTGGCAGCCGTTCTGCGCCTTGCCGGGAAACCCGGCTTTATTTTGAACCGGATTCCTGTCCGGCTTTCAGCCTTTACGGGAAGGGAAAAGCATGTGCTTGAGCCAGCCAAAAAAAGTATTGCCACGCAGTACGGCCTGCTCCCACTTGATGAAATCACCGGCAAGCTTTACCGGATCGGCATACCAATGAGCCCGGGTTTTCATTTTCACGTTAGGGTCAAGGCGTTTTACTATCCTGGCAGGGTTTCCTGCGGCTACACAGTTGGACGGGATTGAATCGACTACTATGGCACCGGCTCCAATGACGCTATTGGCACCTATGGTAACACCCTTGCAGACAATAGCGCTGTCACCAATCCAGACGTTTTTTTCCAGGCATACCGGTTTCGCTTTTCCAAGGGAGACGCGATCATAAAGGCCGTGCCAATCTGAATCCGTGATATAGGCTCCGTTTGCCAGCATGCAATTGTCGCCGATATTAATGGAGTGAGCAGAACTTATCCTTACCCCCGGACTTAAAAGGCAGTAATCGCCGATTTCTATCTTGCCCCGCCCTGGTTGCTCCGGCCAAACTGAAAGCCTTACTTTTTTGTCGGATGTAGCGATAACTGTTGCAAAGCGGCCGATACTGATGGGGCTGCCGAAAATTTCCACATGCCATGGACGCATGAAAGTAAATCCACGTCCCAGGTTTTCCAACTGGGGAAGTAGAAAGTGGCGGGTGTAGAATTTTTGAAATTTAAAGTAGGCTTTTTTTACTGCATAAGGACGATGATCTTTGCGCATGAGATCAAGCCTTATTATTGCGGTCGAAATGGTTTTGCCATGGCTGCTTTTCCCAAAAATCGTGATTGAAAATGCAGTTTGCCGGCGTCAATTCAAAAAGGGCGTCTGCCGCCAGCATAACCACGGCATTGGTCCAGGTGATTTTTTCTTCCGGCCAACGCTTCATGTCCGGAAAAGTGAAACCGCACCAGAATGTCCCGTCTGAAAAACGATGAGCACATATCCAATCGTAAATGATATGTGCCAGCAGCCGGTTGCCCATGGCTACCAGGGCAAGGACCAACTCGGCCGATTCGGCGATGGTAACCCAGGGATGATCAGAAACACACTTGACTCCCAAATTCATGATAACGAATTTCTTCCAGCCTTTCGCTATTCTTCGCTGGGCGGCCTCTCCCTTAACAGCGCCGCATAGTACCGGGTAAAACCAATCCATGGCAAAACGCGCTTTGGTCATGTTGAAACGGTGGGGACGGGTTGCTATGGTCTTGGACAACTTCTTCGCGGCACTGAGCCACCCGGGCAGGGATTGATTCAGGAGAGCAGCCAGGGCCAGGGCGCATTTCATGCTCATGAGAATCGAGCTTGAACCTGTCAGTAAAGCCATTCGGTCTTTTTTGCCTCCCGGGCTCACAGCCCAGTAAATTTCTCCACCGGCTGCCTGCATGCTGACAACGAATTGAATTGCCCGATGTACTGTCGGCCACATTTTGACTATGAACTCCAGATCGTTGGTCACAAGGTAGTAGTGGTAGAGGCCGACAGCTATATAAGCACTCATGTTGGCATCCCTGGTGCGATCTTCGACCTGCTCGTTGCGATAGGAGCAATACCAACTGCCATCGTCAAGCTGGTGCCCGGCAAGCCACTGGAAAGCCCTACGGGCAAGGTCGTACCGGCCGCCAATGGTTAGTCCCATGGCGGATTCCACGTGATCCCATGGATCGGTCTTGCCTCCGGGTGACCAGGGAATCTGCCCGGAAGGAAGCTGTACTTTGGAGATCCAGTCGGTCATTGCCTGGATATTTATCTGCAGGTCACGGCATCTGCCAAGTACCGGGGATGATGGTAGTATCATACTTGTCTATGCCTTTACTGAAATCCCGACGGCTTACCAAGACACAGCGGCCGGCAGGTTGCCTGAAAATCCGTCCGAATGTGGAAGCATACTTCTTGTAAAGCCATCATTTATACCAGGTCGCTAAATACAAGGGCCTGGATGTGGATGCAAGTCCTAATTTCGACAGCACCGGCAGCCTGTTTATGACTTGACTTGCCTGTAGAAGTTGTAGTAGAAATACTTCAATTGTGGACATACTTGATATCCCTACCTGTTTCTGCTAAGGGTCGCCCATGAAGATAGCCGTTGCCGGTGTCAGCCGTTTAGCTTCACGCCTTATTTGTGCTTTGTTTTTTCTATTCTTGGGGACCTTGTTTTTACAAAATGCCGATTGCGCTTTAGCCGCTGATTTCGACGGTACCTACAGTGGACATTTTAATGGTCCCCTGGCAGGTTTCTGGATAGCTGTTTTTGATCAAAAGGGTTTTGGTCGTTTTGTTTCATGGTCCGAGGCAGACCAGACGGTTGACTACGGAATAGGTAATGTAACATCCGAAGGCGTTGTGACTATCCAGTCGTACCTGGGAATGTCCATCAAAGCAGATGTTCAATCTTCAGGAGAAGTTTCCGGGACCTGGTCTTTGAACGGCATTTCAGGCGCCATTGACGGAAACCGCCAGCCAGGCGCTTCCCTGGAACTGCTAGCCGGGGCCTATAATGGTACTTATGAAGGGGCCGACAGTGGGACATGGCAGATCAGTGTGGGACAGAACGGGCTGATTTCAGGCCGTTTTATAAATGATGCAACAAACACCGCCTATGATGTTCAAAGCGGAGCAGTCAATGCAGAGGGCAAGTTTGCCATGCGGGTTGCGGACGGAACCAGTGTTACAGGTGACCTGGATGACAGCGGGACTGCGGCCGGAGCCTGGTTCAAAGGTGTTGTTTCAGGGGACGTCAACGGCAGCAAAATGGTTCAGGCCACCGGTTCAGGTTCCGGTGGATGCTTCATTACTGACGCCATGACTGCCAATCCAGATATGAGAAACCATCTGGATTCTACTTCTTTGCGAAGGCATCAGAAAATAAACCTTGAGCAGCACCGGTAGCGATGCTTGTGCCCTCAATTTTTCGCCTCATTTTGCCCTGTCTCGGTTGTGCGCTTATCTTACTTGACAATTTTCATATCTTTCCCCATCCTAAACTTTCGATCAGAACTGATATTCAAAACCAGCCAAAGGTAACTCCAGGTGAATCTTTTGCGTTACTTGTTGTTGTGGTTGCTATGCTTTGCTCTGACAAGCTGTGGTCCATCGCCTAAGCGGTTTCAGCGCCCTGATTTGCCTTTCCCGGTACCGGGGCAATTCCAGCAGCAAGACAACGCCTCTTCTCTGCCTGTTCCGAACCAGCAATGGTGGCAGGATTTTGGAGACAAGCGGCTGGATTGCCTGGTGGATCGGGTGTTGAAACACAATTTCGATCTGCACATGGCCATGGCCAGGGTAATCGAATTCCGGGCCCGGCTTGAAAGAGCCCGGGCCAACCGGTGGCCGGTGGTTAACCTGGATGCCGGTGCAGAGCGTCAGCGGCTGTCAACCATTGATCCTATTTTTGGTCACAAGGTTTCACGTACCACTGACAGTTTCAATATATCTTTGCCGGCCAGTTACGAGGTTGACTTGTGGGGGCGGCTTTCAGGCCTTGAGTCCGCCGCCCGGGCGCGTTTGCTGAAGGAAGAAGAGAATCTACAGGTTGTAGCCCAAAGCATTGTGGCCGAAACCGTCAGCCGTTATATTCAGCTCTGGTCCCTGGTTAGGCGCCAGGATTACCTGCAGGAAACGGTGGCTACATTGAAAGACAGCCTTGAGACGGTTGAAAGACGCTACAGCCAGGGGCTGGCAAAATCCCTGGACGTGCGCCAGGCCCGCAGGACACTGGCTCAGGCCGAGGCAGGATTGCCTGTGATTGCAGACGAACTGGTCAAGGTTCGTCACCAGTTGGCTGTGCTTGCCGGTCGTTATCCGAATCTTGAACTTTTTCAGGGTGCCGATGTGCTCGACTATGACAAACTGCCTCCGGTGCCTCCGGGTTTGCCTGCCCAACTGCTTTCCAGACGTCCTGATATACGGGCTGCCGAGGCTGAGCTTCTCGCCCTGCATAGTGAGGTGGGAGCAGCCTATGCCAGTCGCTTTCCACGGATTACTTTGACCGGCAGCCTCGGTTATGCCAGTCATGAGTTGTCAGAGCTGTTAAAGCCTGAAAGCTGGTTCTGGCGCCTGGCAGCCGGAATAGTTCAGCCCCTGATTGACGGAGGACGCCTGAAAGCCGATCAGGAGATTGCTGAAGCCCGCTTCCGGCAGGCCGTTGCCGGGTATGCCAAGACTGTTTTGGTTGCTTTTGCCGAAGTAGAGGCCTCGCTTGCTTCCCGGCGCAGCTTGCTGGACAGGAGGCAAAGGCTTGCAACCCTGGTAAGGGAGGCACAGGCTACGCTGGAGACGGCCCGCAAACGTTACAGGCAGGGATTGATGGACTATCTGGCGGTGTTGGATGCTCAAAAGGTCCTGATTACATCCCGGCTGGATCTGGTGGAAGCAGATCAGGCGCTGTATCAGAACCGGATCAACCTGTATCGTGCCCTGGGGGGAGGTTGGGCCCATGTGAGCGTTAACAATCTTTCCAGTACTGGAAACAAGAAAACAGCCAAGGTGGAGGAATGAAGCCCAAAACCAGGATCGTTTTCCAGATCGGAATGGCCGTGCTGGTGATTGTTGCCGGCCTGGTTGTTATGCTGTTGCTGAAATCCAGCCGGCCGTCTGCGGCCAAAACCAAACCCCGATCCAAAGTACCTGTGGTTCGGACCATGACGGTAAAAACCGGGGAACACCTGGTGCGGATCAAGGGCTATGGAACTGTAGAGCCGGTCAAAAGAACCATCCTGGCTTCCCAGGTAGCCGGCCGGATAATCCAGGTGGCCCCGGAGCTGATTGACGGTGGCAGTTTGAAAGCCGGGCAATTACTTCTGGCAATTGATCCGACCGATTACAAAATAGCGGTTACCCTGGCCCAGGCCAGATTGGCCGATGCCCGCAGCCAACTTCAAATACTGGAGGCAGAGGCGCGGGAAGCCAGGCAGGAATGGCGTCAGCTTCATCCCGGAGTTATCGTGCCGCCGCTGGCAGCCAAACAGCCTCAACTGGAGGCCGCACGAGCCAATGTCGCGGCCAGGGCCGGTGAACTGGAAAAAGCTCGCCTGGAGCTGTCCAGGACAAAAATCAATGCGCCCTTTGATGGTCTGGTGGAAAACCGCAATGTTGATATCGGGCAATATGTAACTGTTGGAAAAAGCTTGGCAACATTGATTGGAACTGCCATGGCTGAGATTGTCATTCCCCTGGACAGTGCCAAGTTGCGTTGGTTCCATGTGCCTGGCTTTACGGCCGGTCAAGGCCGGGGAGCTGATGCCCTTGTTCAGGTCATGTCCGCCGGCCGGAAAACAACTTGGAAAGGCAAGGTGGTAAGGGCACTTGCGCGGATTGATCCCCGTACACGGATGGTTGATGTCGTTGTACGGGTAGCCGGGCCTTACAGTCGCCGCCCACCGCTTGCGCCCGGTCTTTTTGCAGAAGTGACAATCTTTGGACGGGTGCTTAAAAAGGCTGTCATCCTGCCCCCTTCGGCATTGCGTCAGGACAATATCGTCTGGATAATCGATCCTGAAGGAAAGCTGCGTTTTCGGAAAGTTGAGGTCGCACTTATTACTGCAGCAGGTGTGGTTGTGGAAAAGGGACTTGCCGACGGACAAAAGGTGATTCTGTCGGAACTGAAAGGTATCAGTGAAGGTATGGATATAAAGCCGGTAAAAAACAGTGCCGGCGTGCATATCGGCCGGGGAGAGACCCGATGAAGAAAATAGTGGCTTGGTTTGCTGGCAACCACGTAGCCGCCAACCTGCTGATGCTGTTTTTCCTGATCGCCGGTATGATTTCCCTGGTCAATATGAAACTGGAAGTTTTCCCTGAGACTTCCCTGGACACGGTTGTTATATCCACCACCTATGCAGGAGCATCCCCGGAAGAAGTCGAAGAAGCAGTTGTAACCCGCTTAGAAGAAAAAATTGCCGGAATTACAGGTATCCGCACAATAGACTCCGTTGCCCTTGAAGGGCTGGCAAGGGTGACGGTCGAAGCCATGCAAGGCTGGGACGTGAACAAACTGGTGGATGACATCAAGGCGGAAGTGGAGCGGATGACAACTTTGCCTGATGAAGCGGAAAAACCAAGGGTCTATGCAGTTACCCGCCGTTCCCAGGTCCTAAACGTTGCCGTTTGGGGTGATGCCCCCGAAAGTTCTTTAAAGTACTGGGCCCAGAGGGTGCAGGATGACTTGACGGCTCTTCCGGCTGTTACACAGGTTGATATTTCCGCTGTCAGGGACAGCGAAATAAGTATCGAAATAAGCGAAACCACCCTCCGTCGCTATCACCTGACCCTGGCGCAGGTGGCGGATAAAATTCGTTCCAGTATTTTTGATCTGCCGGCAGGCAGCATCAAAAGTGCTGATGGAGAAATTTTGGTCAGGACCAAGGGCAGAAGATATTACGCCCGCCAATTTGCAGGTATTCCAATTATAAGTACTGCCAGGGGCGCCAGCATTGCTCTGGGGGATTTGGCTGTGGTACGCGATGCCTTCCAGGATGTCGACCTGGAGGCACGGTTCCAGGGCAGACCGGCGGCCATGATCAACGTGTATCGGGTCGCTGATCAGAACGCGCTTAAAATTGCCGCCGAGGTTAAAAAATACGTAGAGCAAATTAAAAACGGCCTTCCTTCCGGGATTAATGTGACCGTTTATGCCGACAGATCAGATATTCTTAAAAGTCGGCTGAAGCTGCTGGTAAAAAACATGGCTTTCGGCCTGCTGCTGGTCAGCCTGCTGCTGGGGGTTTTTCTGCATTTAAGGCTGGCCTTCTGGGTTACCCTTGGTATTCCTGTGTCTTTTGCGGCGGCCCTGGCGGTTCTGCCCCATACCGGGATTTCCATCAACATGGTTTCCCTGTTCGGTTTTATAATGGTGCTGGGTATCGTGGTTGATGATGCCATAATCGTTGGTGAGAATGTTTTCAGCTGGCACCGGCGGGGTGCGCAGCCCATGGAAGCTGCAGTTGAAGGCACTGTCCAGGTCGGCCGGCCGGTTGTATTTTCAGTCCTGACAACTATGGTTGCCTTCTGGCCCCTGCTGATGGGCTCGGGGGCCATGGGTAAGATCATGCGGAACATTCCCGTGGTGGTGATAGCCGTTTTGGCCGGCTCCCTGTTGGAGTCGCTCCTGGTGTTGCCTGCGCACCTGCTACGCAGCAAAGCACTTTTACCTTCCCGGACCATTGGGATAAAAAAAGAAAATTTCATGGCTCGTGCCCTGGCCTGGTTCATCCGGGGACCTTACATACGCATCCTAAAGGTCTGCCTGAAATGGCGATACCTGACCCTGGCGGCAGCTCTGGCGGTTTTGATGATAACCTGGGGGATATGGAAAGCCGGCCTGGTAAGGTTTACTTTTTTCCCCAAAGTTGAGGGTGATACAATGCAATGCCTGGTGGTAATGCCGCCGGGAACCTCCAAGCAACAAACCCGCCTGGTCCTGAGCCGGATTGAAAAGGCAGCCCATCAGGTTCTTGCCCGACTGGACGAAAAGAGACCAGCAGGCAGCCAACCCTTGCTGAAATACAGCATGTCGCTGATAGGTGCCCACCTGGGAAGAGGAGGCCGGGCACTTGACCGCGGCGGTCATCTCGGTCAGGTTTGGGTTCAATTGATTGCCGGTGAAAAACGCCGGTTGAGCACGGTATCCATAACCAACATGTGGCGCAAACAGGTTGGGACGATACCGGGGGCTGAAGCTGTTACTTTCCGTAGTGTTCTACACAGTATGGGCCGGGCTGTAGAAGTGGATCTTGCAGCAGATGATTATCGTGTTTTGCTGAAGGCAGTAGAACGGTTGAAAGAAGAACTCGGGCGTTATCCCGGAGTTAGTGATATCGAAGACAGCTTTTTGCCGGGCAAGACAGAACTGCAGCTTACACTCAAGCCCGAGGCCGATGCTTTGGGAATTACGTTGGATGATCTGGCCAGGCAGGTACGGGCGGGCCTGTATGGAGCCGAAGCGCTTCGCTTTCAGCGCGGCCGCGACGAAGTCAAGGTCATGGTCCGTTTCCCGGAAGCCGAGCGCAGCAGTCGTTATATGTTGGAAAACATACGTATTCGTACCGCCCAGGGCCTTGAAGTTCCTTTCTCCGCCGTGGCCCAGGTTGTGCCGAGGCAAGGCTATGCTGTTATCGAACGCTCCCAGAGGCGCAGGATTGTTACCGTGTCGGCCGACGTCGATGAGACCACCGCCAATGCGGAACAGATCCGCAATGAGCTCGAGTCCGGCTTTCTGCCGCGGTTAACCTTTGAATATCCGGGTCTGCGCTATTCCATTGAAGGGGAAGGACGGAGCAAGAAAGAATCCATGGCGGATATCATTAAAGGATTCGTGGTTGCCTTGTTTGGCATTTATGCCCTGCTGGCTATTCCTTTTAGGTCCTTCGGCCAGCCCCTGGTGGTAATGGCAGCCATACCTTTCGGGATAGTGGGCGCTGTGGCTGGTCACATGTTGATGGGTTTCAACCTGAGTATTATCAGTATGTTCGGGATTGTGGGACTTTCAGGCGTGGTGGTCAACGATGCTCTTGTCCTTGTTCATCGGACCAATGCAATGGTGCTGGAAGGGTCCCGGCCCCAAAGTGCCGTCATGCGGGCGGGTGTTTTGCGCTTCAGGGCTATTTTGCTGACCTCGATAACAACCTTTGCCGGCTTGACCCCAATGTTGCTGGAACGCAGTGTCCAGGCCCGTTTCCTGATACCCATGGCGGTCAGCCTGGGCTTTGGGGTAATGTTTGCCACTGTAATTACCCTTATCCTGATTCCATGTGGCTACCTTATATTGAATGATTTTATGCAGTTGGTCAGAAGACGCCCGCCTGCCGCCTTTTCAGGCCCGCAAAGTGCCGGTGCGAAAAATGCCTGGCCCTTTGAGTAAACTTATCCTGCCTGGTTAAAAAAAACTTGACACCAATTTAGCCATTCTAATAGTTAGTTTATCTAAATATTAGGATGGCTAAAATTCATAGACTTCAAGGATGATGAAAATGGATTTTTCGAAGGAAGAAATCCTCCAACGGGCAAGGTT
>JALVQM010000379.1 GCA_027025615.1 Desulfobacteraceae bacterium
TGGATGTATATCCACCTGCACGGTCGGTGACTGACGGGGAGCAAAAAAACAAACCCCGGATTAAAGCACTAAAGCGTGAAACATACCGCAGTGCTGGGGATTCTCGGGCAGGTGACAAAAAAAATAAGCAACAGACAACCGGTCCGGTACCGGTTGCGGCCAAGGGTAAATACGCTGTCCAGGTTGCTTCCCTTAAAGATCCGCAGGCAGCTGCAAAAATGACCGCGGCTCTTATTGCCCGTGGTTTGGAGGCTTACCAGGTCAAGGTTGAGCTTGGATCCAAGGGAACCTGGTACCGGGTTCGGGTAGGCCATTTTGCCGACCAGCGCGCCGCTCGTAAAACAGTGGCCCGTTTAAAAAAGATGCAGTATTCAGCCATGGTGGTGCGTAACAAATAAAAAGGACGGGGAAATGAAAATCACAAAGGAGCAGGTACAATACGTGGCCCGTTTGGCTCGCCTTGAGCTTGACCCGCAGCAATTGGAAAGCTTTTCACACCAGCTTGCCACCGTTCTGGATTACATGGAAACCCTGGCCCAGGTCGATACTGCCGGTGTTGAGCCTACGGCACACACTATTTCGCTTACCAACGCGTTTCGCGAAGATCGGGTCCATCAACACCTTGACACTTCAAAGGCCCTGGAAAATGCACCGGCCGGTGAAGATGGATTTTTTGTCGTGCCCAAAGTTATTTGATGATCACTTTGCAAAGCCGAATATTGTTACAAGGTTTTAAAAGTCAGGAGAACAGTTGCCATGCAACTCCATAGCCTTACCCTGGTCCAGGCCAGGCGCTTGCTGAAAGAAGGCCGGGTTTCTTCAGTTGAATTGACCCGGGCGGTAATCGACCGTATTGACGCCCTGGATCAGAAAATTAATGCCTTCATCAATGTAGATCCGGATGGTGCCTTGGAGGCGGCCCGGCGCGCCGATGAGGCAATTGCCAACGGTGATCAGCATGACCTTACCGGAATTCCCCTTGCCATCAAGGATCTGATTTGTACCCGTAGCATGCCGACAACCTGCGGTTCCAGAATACTGGAAAATTTTCGGCCGCCTTATGATGCAACGGTTATCCGCCGGTTGGCCGACCAGAAGGCGGTCATCGTGGGCAAATTGAATATGGATGAGTTTGCCATGGGGTCCACCACCGAACATTCAGCTTTTGGCCCGACATGCAATCCCTGGGACCTGGAAAGGATACCGGGCGGTTCCAGCGGAGGGGCGGCCGCCGCCGTGGCTGCTGACATGTGCCTGGCGGCCCTTGGCTCTGATACGGGCGGATCGGTACGTCAACCGGCTTCCCATTGCGGGGTGGTGGGGTTGAAACCTACCTATGGACGGGTGTCGCGTTTCGGACTGGTGGCTTTTGCCAGTTCGCTTGACCAGATCGGCCCCATGACCAAAACAACGGCAGATGCGGCTGTTTTGCTCAAGGCTATTGCCGGCCATGACCCGGCCGATTCAACTTCAGTACCCAAACCGGTGGCAGACTATCCCTGCCGGTTGGAAGGTGACCTGAAAGGGTTGCGGATTGGGTTGCCCAGGGAATATTACCAAACAGAAGGACTGGATCCGCGGGTCGAGCAGGTTGTCAAAGGGGCTGTAGCGGTCCTGGAAGATATGGGAGCCCGAACAGTTGAAATAACTTTGCCCCACAGCCGCCATGCGGTTGCAGCTTATTACGTGATTGCGCCTTCTGAGGCCAGTTCCAACCTGGCCCGATATGACGGGGTCAAGTACGGTATGCGCGATTTTGAACAGACGGAATTGCTTTCCATGTACAATTCAACACGCAGCCGTGGTTTTGGGGCCGAGGTTCAGCGCAGAATTATCCTGGGGACCTTCGCCCTTTCAGCAGGCTATTACGATGCCTATTACGGCAAAGCTTCCCAGGTACGCAGCCTGATCATCGATGATTTCAGGCAAGCCTTTAAGCTGTGCGATGTCATCGCAGCCCCAGTGGCACCGACGCCGGCTTATCGTCTGGGAGAAACCGTCGATGACCCGCTGACCATGTATCTTTCGGATGTTTTTACCCTCTCGGCCAACCTGGCCGGCATTCCGGCCATTTCCGTTCCTTGCGGGCTGGCCGATGATCGTTTGCCGATTGGTTTGCAGTTGATGGGAACTCATTTTGACGAGGCCACCCTGCTTAAAGTTGGTCACCAGTTTGAAAAAGCGGCAGGAATAAGCGCCAAACCCCAACTTTAACCGATCTTTGCAAGCTTCGGTTTATATACAGGAGGCAGCATGAGTACCATTCAACCCGAAGGCGAAGACCTGCGCAAGGCGATCAAATATCTTTCTGAATTAAAACAGGACGAGCCTGATTTGAGTATAACCGCCCTGGTCGAGCAGGTTTGTGTCAAGTTTAACCTTTCTCCCAAAGATGCCGAGTATCTGACCCGTTTTTTGCAGGAAGGCGGTGTTTGAGCGGTTGTTGCAAAGCGGTTCAACTTGCAGGCTTATTTTTTAAACCGCCGGGCATCCCGGCATGGAATTGCAACCATGGCCCGTATTCGTATCCTGCCTGAAAGCCTTTCCAACAAAATTGCCGCCGGCGAGGTAGTGGAGCGGCCGGCTTCGGTGGTAAAGGAGTTGATAGAAAATGCACTTGACGCTGGAAGCAGCCGCATACTGGTGGAGATTGAACAGGGCGGACGAAAGCTGATCCGGGTATCTGACGATGGAAGCGGCATGGGAGCCGATGATGCCCTCCTGTGCCTGGAAAGGTATGCCACAAGCAAGATCGAACAAGACCCTGACCTGTTTGCCATCCGCAGCCTCGGTTTCCGGGGCGAAGCTTTGCCCAGCATTGCAGCTGTGTCGCGTTTTGTCCTGGTTACCAGAGACGCCGCATCTGAGGTGGCCACCAGGGTTCAGGTAAACGGCGGCCGGCTGGATGCGGTAACCGAAGTCGGAGCACCGGTGGGTACGGTGGTCACAGTGCGTGATCTTTTTTTCAATACTCCTGCCCGGCGCAAATTCCTCAAGCGTATAGAAACAGAAATGGGTCATATAGCCGACACCGTAGTTGCCATGGCTCTGGGTTGGCCAGGGGTGAGTTTCGAGCTTTTACACAACGGTCGCCGGGTTCGAAGATATGGCCGCTGTCCTGGTCAGTTGGAAAGGGTTAAGCAAGTTCTGGGCCGGGAATGTGACAAGGAATTGGTGCCCCTGAGCCTGGACAGCGGTTACCTGAAGTTGGAAGGCTGGATAAGCCGTCCTGCCGTGGTGCGTTCCACCTCCAGGGGTATCCATGTTTTTGTAAATGGCCGACGGGTTTCAGATCGCCTAGTGCAGCATGCCATTTTCGAAGGATATTCAGGTCGCCTGGTAAAGGGCCGCTATCCCCTGGTAGTCCTCTACCTGAACCTGCCATTTGACCAGGTTGACGTAAACGTGCATCCAGCCAAAAATGAGGTAAGGTTTGTCAACCGTCGCCGGGTTCACGATACCATTCGTGATCTGGTGGCAGCAGTGTTAGCCAAATGGGACCAGCCCCGCTGGGGTTGCCCGGAGGGTGGTTCATCAGGCAGGCCTGATTTAAGCCAAGTGACATTTGCCCAGGGCCGACCGGCAAGCAGAACTTCGATCTTGCACGAAGAACGTATTGCTCCTGAAACCGGTTATCTCAGTTTCAACAGCCAGCCGGTTGCCCGGCAGACAGGGGGCCCCGGGCGGGTTGAAGATCCCAGCCGACTGTGGAGACGTGAAGGCGGCCGTTTTGGCGACCTGGAAATAATCGGGCAGTTCAGAGGCACTTACCTGGTGTGTCAGGCCGAGTCAGAACTGATCCTGGTGGACCAGCATGCCGCCTGCGAGCGGATTGCCTATGAAGATCTCAAGAAAGCCGCTTCGGCAGGCAGGCCTGAAAGCCAGAGGTTGCTGGTTGCCGAAACTCTGGAATTAGGTTTTACCGAAGCCCGTATTTTGAACGAACTGGCGGATCATCTGTATTCCTTGGGTTTGGAAATAGAACCGTTCGGGGGCACCAGCTTTGTGATTAAGGCTTACCCGGTTTTGCTCGATCCTTCCGAGCTTGTCCAGACTGTCCGGGAGCTGGTGGAGCAGGCGGCTGAAACCGGGCTTGCTCAAAACCTGCAAAAAACACTGGACCGTTGTCTTATGGTCATGGCCTGCCACAATTCCCTGCGGGCCGGGCAGCGCCTTAACAGGCGACAGATGGAAGATATATTAAACCGCCTTGATGGTTGCGATGATCCTTATCACTGTCCCCATGGAAGACCGACCTGCCTGAGTTGGAACCTGCAAGAGCTGGAAAGGCTTTTCGGCCGTACGGTTTGACCAAACAAAGTAGGCCCTGCAGCATTGCGGGCTGCAGGGCCTGGCGCTTGACTGACGGGCGCGCGTTCAGTCAATGTAATTCTGATTGAAATTCCGCTTATGCCATAATCTGAAGCGTTTGTCCAGTCCCGTATTGCAGATCTTTAAAAATTCGAGTTCAACTGGCGAGCTTTTGTCTTAAAATTTCGTTTACTGTTTTAGGATTAGCCTTACCTGCTGTGGCTTTCATGACTTGACCTACGAAAAAGCCCAGCAGCTTGACCTGGCCTTGCCGGTAACGCTCGACTTCATCAGGATGGGCGGCCAGTACCTGGTCCACCGTCCGGCCGATGGCATCGCTGTCGCTGACTTGCTCCAGGCCTTTTTCTTTGACCACCTGGGTCGCAGTTTTGCCGCTGGCGGCCATTTCTTCAAATACCGTTTTGGCAATCTTTCCGCTGATTGTTCCCTTTTGGATCAGGTCCAGCAAGGCGGCCAGGGCCTCGGCGCTTACCGGACTCTGCTCTATGGTTTTGTCCTGTGAGTTGAGCAGTCCCAGCAGTGGGCCCATGATCCAGTTGCTCACTTGCTTGGCCTTGGAATGTTTTGCCAGGCATTGCTCGAAATATTCAGCCAGCTGGCGGCTCGAGGTAAGTATTCCTGCGTCGTATTCAGGCAGTCCGTATTGGGCCATAAAACGGGCCTTACGCTGATCGGGCAATTCAGGCAGCTGGCTTTTTACCAGAGCTATCCATTGATCGTCGATGACCAGGGGGAGCAGGTCCGGATCCGGGAAGTAGCGGTAATCATGGGCTTCTTCCTTGCCGCGCATTGCAGCTGTACGACCTGTGTCCGGATTCCAGAGCCGTGTTTCCTGAATCACGTGGCCGCCTTCGGCCAGCACCTCTTTCTGGCGTTCTATTTCGTAGAGCAAGGCGTGTTCCACGTGACGGAAAGAGTTCATGTTCTTGATTTCAGTCCGGGTGCCCAGTTCTTTGCTGCCCCGGGGCCTGATGGAGACATTGGCGTCGCAGCGGAAGCTGCCCTCTTCCATGTTGCCGTCACCGATATCCAGCCATCGGATAATAGCCCGCAGCTTGCGCAGGTAAGCGCTGGCCTCTTGAGGCGATCGCATGTCAGGCTCACTGACAATTTCCATTAAAGGCACACCGGTCCGGTTGAAATCAACCATACTGACAGGCCGCCGGGAGTCGTGGATCAGCTTGCCGGCGTCTTCTTCCATGTGGATCCTGGTTATTCCTATGCGTTTGCCGCTTGCCCCGACTTCGATGTCGATGTATCCGGCAGTGGCAATGGGAAGTTCGTACTGGGAAATCTGGTAGCCTTTCGGCAGGTCGGGGTAAAAGTAGTTCTTGCGGGCAAAACGGCTGTGGTTTGCTATGTTGCAGTTGGTAGCCAGGGCCATGCGCATGGTGTATTCGACCACCTTTTTGTTGAGTACCGGCAACACACCCGGCATTCCCAGGCAGACGGGGCAGACATGGGTGTTGGGGGCTGCCCCGAAAGCGGTTGAACATCCACAGAAAATTTTTGACTTGGTTTTAAGCTGGGCATGGACTTCCAGCCCGATTACGGCTTCAAATTGCATAGAAAATTGCCTTGCAGGTTTATTCTGGTTCATAAAGATTTTTCTTACTATCACTGCTGGTAAAAAATGTAAATATGAGCTTCCTTGTCTATATGCGGTTTTGTTTTGACAAGTGTTGCCGTTGACGGTAGGACCTTGGCCCGATGATGATTCAACCAAAGTTTTCATTATCAGGACCGTGGCCTGTAAACTGGAAAGAGGTAAATGGAATTTTTTCTGTGTGTCATCGGGATGGTTATGATCGTTGAAGGCTTACCTTACTTTGCCTTTCCCGCCAGGATGAAGCGCTGGCTTCTCATGGTTTTGGAGGCTCCCGAGGGCCAGTTGCGCGGCCTGGGACTTTTCCTGATGTTAATTGGCCTTGGGCTGGTATGGATGGGACGCGGTTAGCTTACAGTGTACAGCATTGACGACTACGATTATAAACTTCCCCGGGACCTTATTGCCCAGGAACCTGCCGGCCGGCGGGATCGTTGTCGGCTGCTGTCCCTTGAGCGCCGAAGCGGACTGGTATCCCATGGCAATTTCCACGATTTGCCAGGGATGCTTGCAGCGGGTGATGTGCTGGTTATCAATGATACCCGGGTGGTTGCCGGCCGTCTTTATGGCCGAAAGCAAACCGGTGGTAAAGTCGAAGTCCTGATTCTGGATTATCATCAGGGCAGGACAAGGGGTGTTTTCCAGTGCCTGGTGAGGGCCTCAAAGCGGCCGCGCCCCGGCAGCCGTTTGTATTTTGACCTGGGACTTGAGGCCGAGGTGCTGGAAGCCGGTCCGGATACAGTGTGCCTGAAATTCAGTCCGGCTGCCGACCTTGACCGGATTCTCGAAAAAATTGGTTCCATGCCTTTGCCGCCTTACATTCAGCGTCGGGAAAGCTGCCAGGACCGCCGGGATTACCAGACCGTTTATGCCCGTTGCAAAGGGGCCATTGCAGCACCGACAGCAGGGTTGCATTTTACCGGCAAGCTGCTGGACAGGTTGCGTGACCGGGGGGTTGAAATCGTACCGTTGACCCTGCACGTAGGTTACGGCACCTTTGTTCCGGTTAGGACGGATGATATCCGTAAGCACAGGATGCATGCCGAATGGTACGAGCTTTCCCGCCAAAGCGCTGAACGTATCCTTGCCGCCCGCGGCCGTGGGGGTAAAGTGGTAGCTGTGGGTACAACATGTGTCCGCACCCTGGAATATTGTGCTGCTGATCACGGTCGCCTGGAGGCCGGCAAGGGAGCCTGCGACCTTTTTATTTATCCTGGTTACACTTTCAAAATCGTGGACGCCATGATAACCAATTTTCACTTGCCCAAGTCTACGCTCCTGATGCTTGTTTCAGCTTTCGCCGGGCGTGAAAAGATACTGGAGGCATACCGGCAGGCAGTGGCTCAGGGCTATCGTTTTTACAGTTACGGGGATGCAATGTTTATTTATTGATGGTTTCGCAAAGAGCCCGGCATCAGGTTACCGCGAGCTGGGGGTAAAGAGGACTGCCTGCAGCAGACCCCCATCACAACTTGATACAGGCCTACAAAGATTTCAGACGTGTAGCGCTGCCGGCAATGGAAACGGTGAACGGGTTGAAATTTACTTGCCAAAAAACAGATGAGCAAACCAGAGCCCGGGCCGGTATCATAGAAACCAGGCGAGGTCTTATCAGGACCCCGGTTTTCATGCCGGTGGGCACCCAGGCAACGGTCAAGAGTCTCTGCCCCGAGGAAATTGAAAGCCTGGGGGCGTCCATAATCCTGGCCAACACCTATCATCTCTATTTGCGGCCCGGCTGCCGGGTGATTACCAGGTTCGGCGGGCTGCACGGTTTCATGAATTGGAAAAAACCTATCTTGACCGACAGCGGTGGTTTCCAGGTTTTTTCCCTGGCCGGCCTTTCCCAGTTGGGCCCTGACGGCTACCGTTTCCGATCGCATATAGACGGCAGCGCCCACGTGCTTACACCTGAAAAGGCCGTTGCAATCCAGGATGACCTGGATTCAGATATCTTGATGTGTCTTGATCAATGTCTCCATTATCCGGCCCGGCGCAACGAGGCGGAAAAAGCTCTGGAGCTTACCCGCCAATGGGCGGTTCGCTGCAAACATACCTGGGAAAATGAAACAGACCAGCGTAACGACCTGTTCGGTATTGTCCAGGGCGGTATGTTTGCCGACTTGCGACGCCTTGCGGTCGAGCAGCTCCTGGAACTGGATCTTCCCGGTTATGCGCTTGGGGGACTCAGCGTGGGTGAACCCAAGGATCTGATGTACGAGATGGCCGACTTGACCCTGCCGCTTTTACCAAGGGACAAACCCCGTTACATCATGGGAGTGGGCACGCCGGAGGATCTGGTGGAGCTGGTGGCCATGGGGGCGGACATGTTCGATTGCGTAATGCCTACCCGTAACGCTCGTAATGGCCAGCTTTTTACAACTTCGGGCACTATCAATATCGCCAATGCCCGCTTCAAGGAAGATATCCGGCCAATCGAGCCGGGTTGCAGTTGTTACACCTGCCGCAATTTTTCACGCGCTTACATCAGTCATCTTTACCGGGCCAGGGAGATTCTGGCCCACAGGCTGAACACCATCCATAACCTGCATTACTATTTGCAACTTGTAAAACAGATGCGGATTGCTATATTAAAAGGCACGTTCGAGCAATTCCGGCGCAGTTTCCATGACAAACGCAACGGCAGTACACGGCAATAATTTGTTTTCAGCCAATCTGAAAAAGGAAAGGTGAAATCTCATGAAAGAAAAAGTTCAGGCCGCGATTGATCGGATCCGGCCCATGCTAAAGGCTGACGGCGGGGATGTGGAGTTGATAGACGTTCAAGACGGCGTGGTCAAGGTACGCCTCCAGGGCGCCTGTTCAGGATGTCCCATGTCCCAGATGACGCTCAAAAACGGAATAGAGCGGATAATCAAAAAAGAGGTTCCTGAAGTCAAATATGTCGAATCGGTTTAATTCAACCAGTATAGTGCGCAGGAAAAAGACCTGACTTTTTCAAAGCCGTTACTGGGAAGGAGTAGTCTGCCATGACCATTGCAACCAAAGTCAGTCAGATAATGACCAAGTCGTCCTGGATCAGAAAGATGTTTGAAGAAGGTGCCCGCCTCAAGGCCGAATACGGGGCTGAAAACGTTTTCGATTTCAGCCTTGGCAATCCAAACTTGCCGCCACCTGAAAAGTTTGACCAGGCTTTGCGGCAGACAGTGGAAGATAATTCGCCAGGAACCCATGGTTACATGCCCCAGGCAGGCTTCCCCCAGGTGTGTCAGGCTATTGCCGACTACCTGTCCCGGGAGCAGCAGGTGCCGGTTGCCGGTTCAGACATTATCATGACCTGTGGCGCTGCCGGTGCCCTGAACGTAATTTTCAAGGCGATCCTCGATCCTGGCGACGAGGTGATCGTACCCACCCCATGTTTTGTGGAATACTCATTTTACGTGGACAACCATGGCGGGGTCCTGAAAATGGTGCCTACGGACAGCGATTTCAGTCTTGACTTGCAGGCCATGGAAAAGGTCATCGGCCCCAAGACAAAAGCAGTGCTCATCAATTCGCCCAACAATCCCACCGGCCAGATATACAATGCCCAGAGCCTGGCCGGCCTGGGAGCTTTGTTGGCTGAAACCGGACGCAAGTATAACCGCACCATTTACCTGATTTCTGACGAACCTTATCGCAAGATTGTTTTTGACGGTGCCCAGGTGCCTTCCATTTTCCAAGCCTATCCCCAATCTATTGTCGCCAATTCCTACTCCAAGGACCTTTCCATACCTGGAGAGCGAATAGGATTTGCTGCGGTTAGTCCCAACGCAACTTACAGAGAAGAATTGCTCGGGGCCATGACCCTGACCAACCGAATTTTGGGTTTTGTTAATGCCCCGGCCCTGATGCAAAGGGTGGTAGCCGCAGTACAGGGGGAAAGTGTTGATATTTCTCTTTACAAACGCAAGCGGGACCTGCTTTGCCAGGGGCTGGCAGAGGCCGGCTACGAATTTGTCACCCCTCCAGGAGCTTTTTACCTGTTTCCCAAAAGTCCTGTCAAAGATGATGTTGAATTTGTAAAAGCCTTGCAGCAGGAAAGGATCCTGGTTGTACCGGGCAGTGGTTTTGCAGGCCCGGGGCATTTCCGGATAGCTTTTTGTGTGGACGACCATACCATTGTCAATGCCATGGACGGGTTCAGGAAAGTCTTGGCCCGTTTTAAGTAATTGCCGGTTGACAAAAGAACGTTGCTTGACATCTATATGGCCTCCGGTTGTCAAGGGATAAATATCTCCCCTGGATCGGAAATCAGGTTAAGATGATCACATCGTACGTCTTGAAAATCGGATCTGCAGGCAAGCGACTCGCCGGTTCCGGCTTTTGTTTTCTACCATGAGACTTGGACACTGAATTATATCGCGTCTGCACCAACGATCTATAGAGATTAACTGAACAGCCAAAAAAGTCCTTTGGCAACCAGGGCGGCGTCAACGCTTTTTCGCACCTGCGGGTCATCAAAGCGATCAGCCACACCATCATGGTTGTAATGGCTGAGCCACTTTTTGTTTATAAATATTCTACAAGGAGGCAGTTATGAAAAAAGGCATGCTTCTGTTCTTGGTTAGCTTGGTGACGGTTTTTGCTTCAGTTGCAAGCACTTTTGCGCATTGTGAAATTCCCTGCGGGATATATGATGACAAGGCCAGAATAAATATGTTGCTGGAAAATGCAGCTACAATCGAAAAATCAATGCTCCAGATTACCAAGCTGGAAAACAACCATGATCATCATTTTAATCAACTGGTTCGCTGGGTTATGAATAAGGAACTACACGCGGGCAAGATTCAGGAAATAGTAAGCCAGTACTTCTTGACTCAGCGTATCAAGTTCAATGCCAAAAAATATGAAGTAAAACTTAAACTGCTTCATCAAATGCTGGTTTATGCAATGAAATGTAAACAAACTACGGATGTTGCCAACGTTGAGCACCTGAGGAAACTGATAAGGGAATTTGAAAGTCTGTATTTTTCCAAGTAGATCAGGGTTGGGATGGAAAAAAGGCCTGGTCTTGAAAAATAAAAACGCTTTTGTTTCCAGTGGTTGTTTATTGCAACAGGGGTGTCGTGTTTTAGGACACCTGGCAACCAAAAGAAATAATATATAATTTTGTTCGTAGCCTGCATTTGTTTTATCCCCTGTAGCTTTTGGACAC
>JALVQM010000380.1 GCA_027025615.1 Desulfobacteraceae bacterium
GGTTGGAAGAATCAATAATATCAATGACTACATCAGGTTGGTCATTAAGGATAAAGTCACGGGCTACTATTTCTTCAATCGAAAAAGGCGTCAGGCTATAAGTTCCCGGAAGGTCGACAATCTTAAGTTTACGCCCGAATTTTATGACCGTTCCTTCTTTTTTCTCAACAGTAACACCAGGCCAGTTACCGACTTTATGGCGGGTTCCGGTAATGGCATTGAATATGGTGGTTTTGCCGGAATTCGGATTACCGGCTAAAGCAATAGTCAGGTGTTGGTCAGGCATAGAAATGCTCTAGCTAAGGGGATCGACAATTATCCGGGCTGCTTCCTCAACCCGCAAGGAAACATGTGTTCCCTTGACAACCAGTTCCAAAGGATCCCGCAAGGGAGCGTATTTCTCAACCTTTATCCGGCTGCCCTTGACAATTCCCATTTCCAAAATTCTTCTTCTCAGGGCACCATTGCCTCCGATCCGCTCGACAACGGCTGTCTGTCCTTCTTTCAATTCGCTAAGGCGTATCATCGTCACTCGACCATCAAAAATGCTGTTAAAATTATCCTTCAAAGAAGATGCTAACCTAATGTTACCATCAAAACTTGTCAATAGCGATGGTCGCTCTTTAGCCAATCAAGCAGGCGGCCATGGTACGAGCTTTGAATCATTGCCCTGATTCTGTCCATTAGAAATTCTTTGGTGGCATTCTCGCCGTCAACCATGAGTCGAAAAGCCAATAGTCGCTTTAAATCTGTGTCATCCTTGTCACGGTCGGGAACCATACGCATGATGCGTTGCAAAACAAGCATCTGGGGGCCGTCAGTGTTTTCTATCGAAATAACCTGGGCATTCATTTATCTCTCCCTGTTTGCCTGTCAACCATAAAGGTTTTGAAACTATTCCAATATTTGTGCTTCGCTCTATACATCGGTTAACTCTGATCACAATGTAAGTCCTGTTCGATAAAGGGCAACCCGCACACGGGCAAATGGCACCACTGTTGTCTCCCGGCCTCAAAAATACCGAACAAAGTACAATCCCGGGGAAACCAGTCAAGCAGGATAAATTTTATCTTTTTGCTTGATTTTTCCGGTGATATTTTAGATTTTACCTTTGCGTCTTTTGTTTTCCTGATTTCATTCTTTCGTCCTGCTCTTGCAATAAGACGCAACTGCCTGATATATAATTTATAAAACCAACAAACAGCTTTTGTATTCAAGGGCAACCGCCTGCAACGGTCCCGGTACGATCTGGAAAACAGGGTGATTATTTATGTCAGATATTGCTCCAGACTTGCTGAAATCCTGCTTTTGTTGTAGTCTTTTTAATAATTAAAATGAATAAAAACCTCATCTTGTCTCATCCGCCAACTACCATTTTGTTCGAACTGATTAAACAACTGGGTAACAGTTACCTGGGTATTGTTATCTGGGGGGAGCCCGGAGTCGGTAAAGAAGCAGTCGCCCGCAGCCTGTATTACGCATCTCCGAAACATAAACAGCCTTTCATCCGGATTGATTGCGCCGCACTCTGGCCGGGCAATGACCAGGCCTCGCAAGATAAACATGCGCCTGGAAAAGACCCCGGAGCCCAGGCTATCTGGCGTATTTTTCAAAGTGCACGGGCAGGCATGTATTACTTTAACCAGATTCAACAGCTGCCCCTGAACGTTCAAACTATGCTTTCCGGCTTCATTTCCGACCTGCGGCGGCAGATCGACAAAGCGAACAGCCAATTAAAACAAAATATCCCTTGGATTGTTGCCTCGAGCACAAGCTGCCTGGAAACCGCAGCCAAAATGCAGGCGTTCAGTTTGGACCTGTTTAACCTACTGGAAACAATAAATATCCATATCCCACCACTGCGCTACCGACCGGAAAAAATACCATTGATCATTGATTTGTATGTAGAACAATACATCGGACAAAAGCCGGAGCTTAGAAACGCCAAACCCGGCCCTGAAATAATTGATAAAATGGTTGAGTATAAATGGCCAGGAAACCTGAGGCAGCTCCAGGAAGCAATCAAGGCCGGATTTACCAAGGGATGGCCGACGATGCTTGCTGAAATAGATCACTTGCAATCAGAGCGGATAAAGGCCGCCACAGTGGATTTGCCTTTGGAAAAACTTTCTGTACTGCCTGATCTGCGCATTAAAAGAGGAAGGCTCCTGGAGAAACTGATGAACGCAGCGGACATGGAAAACATGGGCTTAATGGATCTGGTTGTCATTGAAGAGGCCATTGAGCAAGCCGCATCAAAACAAGATAAGGCTCCAGGTCGTTACTCAAAAGACCTAAAAAAACCCCGGTGATAAAACCGGGGTTTTTTGTATCCTGTTTTCCTGCTTGATATAACTGTCAGCTAATACTGTTTATTCTTTCCTTACGGCTTACAATTTCTATAATTTTTATTCCATATTTTTCATTTTCCAAAACCACCTGGCCTCTGGCGATCAGGGTGTCGTTTACGAGGATATCCACCGGTTCGCCTTCCAATTGTTTCAATGCGACAATGGAGCCGGTACCTAAAGATAAAAGCTCGTTTATTTTTTGCCGGGTCCGCCCTAATACTACTGTTAGTTCCAGGGGAATATTCAAAATTAAATCCAGGTTATGCTTCTTGTCGGTGACTCCTGCTCCCTGCTTGTCAATCTTCTGCTCTCCAGGGGCCTGATCGGGCTCTTTGGTATCGCTTTCGGCCTCCTTCTGTTGCCCATCCTTTTTGATCCCCGCTTCTACAATTATGGTGTGGTCCTGGTAGCTGAACAGAAAACTTTCTGTATCAATAATATTCAGGGCTTCAACCCTGAAATCCCGTCCCCTGGTAATGGCCGGTGGTGACAGAACGCAGGACAGGCCTGCATCTACAAACTTAGACTTCAGGTTACCTCCGACAATGTTACTCAGTTCACGGACAACATCGTTTACTTCTTCTTCACTTTCAATCTCATCCTTTTCTACCCCAAGCATACTCGCTGTCATTATCCTGGCAAAATCATCATTGACCTGAATGTTGAAAAGGCCATCCACATCACCGGCGAAAGTAACTGTTCCCACAGTACGTTCGCCTTCCACAAAACCTGGCGGGATTTCTTTTATATGTTCAACTTCCATGGAAAGCATGGTGTAAAAAACGTCAATCACCGAATTCACCACTGCAGCCCGTATATCTACAGAGCCAATTTTATCACTGATCTCCTTACTCGAAAGTTCCTTGGCTCCGGCAATTTGATCCCCTGCTCCGGCCTCTTCCTTGGCCGCCACGTCAACCAGCACAAAATATTTGTCATGCTTGAAACCAATGCGTTGAACAGATGCAGCATCGGCGGGATTTATTTTGAAATCAGTTCCCCTGGTAATAGAAGGCGTTGAAATCACGCAGGCAAGTCCGGCATTAGCCATATCTGTCTTCAGATTACCGGCCACTATATTGGTCAATTCACCGAGAACGTCCTTAATTTCCTCCAGATCTTTTACCTGGTCAGGCTCAGAGCCAAGCATGGCAGCAGTAATAAGCTGAGAAAAAACCTTGCTGACATGAATGCTCAACACCCCCACAACTTCGCCACCGAAATAAACCGAACCCACCAGACGATCGTCTTCAACGGCATTTTCAGGAATCTGGTCAACCGGCTCGAGATCCATTTCGAGCATGGTATCAAAAGTTTCCTTGATTGTAACGCTTATCGATTTAGTGACGGCTTCTGAACTGAACTTTTCCATTTCGTCTGTGGCTTACCGTGTTTAGGATTGATCATTTCCTGCTTAGATAAAACTCCGGCGGCAAACTGGAATTTATTCAAACGGCCATTGAACCGCCTTCGGTCACTATCTTAGATTCATTCGCCCTTGTCAACGCCAGATGATTATACCCCTTAATTGGAAAAGCCCGGGCAATTGTATGCCCGGGCTTTAATTGTTCACAGAAAGTAATTAAGTCTAGAACAAGCCACTTACCTTACCTGTTTCCGGATCGACATCGATGCGCCGGAAGGCCGGGTTGGAGCCGGTTCCAGGCATCAGGCTGATGGTGCCGGCACACGGACAGAGGAACTTGGCACCCGAGTAAATGAGTACGTCGCGGATGGGCAGGGTCCAGCCCTTGGGCACCCCCTTGAGAGTAGGATCGTGGCTGAGGCTCAAGTGGGTCTTGACCATCATGGTGGCAAAGTCAGCATATTTGGAATCGCTTTCCAACATCTTTGCTTTTGCCTCGGCTTCCGGCGTCCAGGAAACCCCATCGGCCCCATAAACTTCGCGGGCAATGGTGTTTACACGTTCACGCAGCTTCATTTCCAGAGGATAAAGGAATTTGAAATCATTTTCCTCATTACAGGCATCGATAACCGCGTCGGCAAACTCCAGGGCGCCTTCGCCGCCCAATTCCCAATGCTTGGATTCTGCGCAACGGGCACCTGCCTGCTCAGCCACCTTCCGGACAATCTTGCACTCTTCATCGGTATCGGTGTAAAAACGGTTGATACACACTACCGGATTGATACCGGCTTTGCGGATAACATTGATCATGTGGACCATGTTCTCGGTCCCTTTTTCCACCAGTTCCAGGTTTTCCTTAGTATACTCTTCCGGCAGAGAGATGCCCGGAACGACCTTGGGGCCGCCGCCATGCATTTTGAGGGCCCGAATGGTGGTGGTCAAAACCGAAACATGAGGTTTCAAGCCACTGTACCTGCATTTTACGTTCCAGAATTTTTCAAAGCCGATGTCTGCCGCAAAACCGGACTCGGTAACGTGGTAATCAAACAGTTTCAGGCCGACCCGGTCGGCGATGATTGAACTCTGGCCAACGGCAATGTTGGCAAACGGACCGGCGTGAACCATGCAGGGATTGTATTCAGCGGTGCACATAAGGGTGGGATTGATGGTATTACGCATAAAAGCGGTCATTGCATTGCCGACTTCCAGGTCACGGCAGGTTACCGGCTTGCCGCTGCGATCAAAAGCAACGGTGATGTTGTTGATCCTTTCTTTCAAATCGGCCAGGTCGGTAGCCACTGCCAAAATTGCCATCAGTTCGGAACTTACTGCAATCCCAAACTTGGACTGCATGGTAAAACCATCGTAACGGCCACCAATACCAATGATAATGTTGCGCAAAGCCTGGGCGCAAAAATCGATAATCCAGCCCATTTCAACCCTGGTGGGATCGATGTTCAGACGGGGCATCCCACTCAGGCGCTGCAGCTGTTCATCGGTATAGTTACGTTCATGCTGCATTCTGGCGGTAAGGGCCACCATGGCCAGGTTGTGGGCATTCATGATGTCATTGATATCACCTGTAAGACCGAGAGAAAATTCGGTCATGGGAATCAACAGTGAATTGCCGCCGCCTGCAGCCGTGCCTTTGACGTTCATGGTTGGTCCACCTGAAGGCTGACGCAGGGCTCCGCCAACATTTACCCCACGCTTGCCCAGACCTTCCATCAGTCCGCAGGAGGTCGTGCTTTTACCTTCCCCGAGCGGGGTGGGTGTAATGGCCGTAACTTCAATGTACTTTCCATCTGGCTTGTCTTTCAAACGCTCGATAATCTTTAGAAAATCAAGTTTTGCCAAACGCCCCATGGGCAGGATTTCGTTTTTTTCCAAGCCAAGTTTTTCCTGCCACTCTTCAGGGGTTGGCATGTTTGCTTCGGCAGCTTCTGAAATCTGCCAGTCAGCCATGTTTACTGCATCGTAAGGCATTGATCACTCCTCCTTCTACGGGTTAATAATGATAAAACGATAAATGGACTGCCCTGCCGACACCGGGACACGAGATGTTTCTTCCAAAGGCTCCATATCCCCTGGGCAGCAGCCCGAACTTATTGCGGATCCATCTGCCTTGTGGCCATTTGTAAAACTTTCAAGCAGGCTATTGGTAAATTCAGTCATTATCCAGACTTGGCAGGTAAAGTTGTGTCAAGAAAACACATTCGTCCTTAGCATGGTAACCGTTTTTTGGCAAGTCCAAACGGGTCGCTCTCCAGTCCGGTCTCTGGATAAAAATGCAAACAAATATCCGGCTGCTACAGCACCATTTCCCGTCTCCGGTAACACTGACAACATTTCCCTTTTCGTCCTTCAGCCGACTTTACAGTATTGATCAAGTTTGATGGTGTTGAAAATGGGCATCGAACTAATTCGACCGTCATCATTCCTGCTGCAGGCGCCAGAGCCTGGAATACAGATTGCCGGCTTGCATCAATGATTGATGGGACCCTTCTTCCACCACCCGGCCTTGGCTGATCACATATATTCGATCAGCAATGCGGGCTGTTGACAGGCGATGGGCCACCAGAATGCAACTTCGACCGGCGGCAAGCCTGGCCATTGTTTTTTGAATCAGGTGTTCTGTCTGGGAATCAATATGGGATGTGGCCTCATCCATGATGACCAGGTCAGGTTTGCGGGCCAGGGCCCTGGCTACCGCTATCAACTGTCTTTGTCCTGATGACAGGTTACCAGCCCCTTCAGTCAGCTCAGTATCCAATCCCCCCGGCAGACTATCCACCAGCTGACGGCATCCGGCACTGTCTATGATCCTTTCTATTTCAGCCCGGGACAAATGCCTGTGGGAACCAAAAATATTATCCTTCAGGCTCGTTGAAAAGAAAAAGGACTCCTGGGGCACCCAGGCCAACATCGACCTGAGCTGCGCCTGCTCCCATTTTTCAATTGACCTGCCGTTTACCATGATCTGTCCTGCCCAGGGGCTGTAAAAACCCAGCAGGAGATTTACAAGGGTACTTTTCCCTGCTCCGGTCGGCCCCACCAGGGCGATAGTTTGTCCGGCTCTCAGTTCAATTGAAACATTTTTCAGAACCGGTTCTTTGGGGTTGTAACCAAAGTTGACATTTTGAACTTCCAGAGACTCGAAACGAGGCCTGAACTTAGAACCGGCTTTTTTGGCGGGCTCGTCCGTCTGCCGGTTTTCCGGCTCCCTGTCCATCAAATCAACTATCCTCTCGGCAGAGGCCATGGCATTCTGGAAAATATTATACTTATCGGCTAAGTCACGAATAGGGCGAAAAAAAATCTTCATATAGGCTAAAAACGCGACCAGGTCTCCCAGGCTGATGGAGCCGGCCAGGACCCTGGCGCCTCCAAAATAGACCAGCAAAGCGGTAACCATAACCCCAACCATCTCAATGGCTGGCAGGAACAAGGCCAATACGTGAATCTGCTGCATACCAAGGTGGAAATAGGAACGGTTCAGGTGCTGAAAAAACTGACGGTTAGCTCCCTGGCGTCCATATGCCTGAATAACCTTGATTCCGGCCACTGTTTCGGCAAAGCGGGTATTTATCTCGGCCACCTTTATTCTCAATTGGCGGAAAACCGAACGCATACGATTGGAAAATCCTAGAGCAGCCAATCCAACTATCGGCAGAACCGCCAAAGCCATCATGGCCAGCTGCCGGTCAATTACCAATAATAGGGCGGCGATTCCGGCCAGCAGTACAAAATCTTTGAAGAACATGGACAGGACTGAAGTCAGCAGCTCGTGCATATTCTGGACATCATTGGTAACCCTGGTCACCAAGCGTGCAACCGGATTGCTTGTAAACATTGCCATGGGCAGTTGCTGCACATGACGGAAAAGTTGCAGCCGCAGGTCATGCATGACATTGTGGCCGGTGTATTCCATGATAAAGCGTTGCAGGAAATTCAACCCGAAATCAGCACCCACAAAAGCCAGAAAAAACAGGGTCAGAAAAAACAGGCTCCGAATATCTGCTCGACGGATTACTGCTAATTGTTCTGGAGCCAGTGCGCTCAGATCCTCATATGCAATTGTTGCCTGAGAACCCTGGATGAGAAAAAGATCCGTATGCTGTCTGACAATGGTTTGCACCTCAGGTTGTCTTAAATCGACCACCACTCCGGGCCTGTTTGCATTGGGTGCTTTTTCAGTTAGAAGCGGCTGCCTTGCCGGTACAATGAAACGGTCCACCACAATCTTGGTAAAATATGGCATGGCAAGCTCGACACCCGTGATCAACAACACCAGGACGGAAGAAAAAACAAGCAAACCCAGATACGGGCGCAAAAAAGGCAACAGGCGGCCCAGCACTAGTTTGGGGTAGCGTCTGCTTCCTCCAGTTTCCTCTTCATATCCGTAGTCAAAACGCATTGTCTGTTTCCTGCAACATTATCATCTGCCTGTAATAACCTTGTCTGTCAGCCAAATGCTCATGACTGCCAACAGCCACTAGCTTCCCCTTGTCCAGGCAAATGATTTTGTCGGCAAAGCGTACCGCAGCTATCCGGTGGGAAGCTATGATCATGGTTTTACGCCCGGAGAGCTGCCGAAGTGTATTGATCAAATGGTGGCCGGTCGCCGCATCGACCTGACTTACCGGATCATCCAACAACAACAGGCTTGAATCTTTCAACAAAGCCCGGGCGAAAGCCACACGTTGTTTTTGTCCTCCTGATAAAATAACGCCTTTTTCGCCCACCAGAGTGTCGAGGCCTTTGGGCAAATCGGCAATGGTTTTTTCAAGGGCAACCGCCCTTAAGACATTACGTAAATGCTGCCCGGATATATCCTGCCTCCCCAGGGTCAGGTTTTCCCTGATTGTGCCTGCAAAAATAAACGGCTCCTGGCTGACCCAGGCCAGGCAATTACGAATGTCGTCCAGGCTCAACTGACGCAGATCAATCCCGTCAAGCATTATGCGTCCCCGGCCAATATCGTAATGCCGCATAATCAGGCTTAAAATCGTGGTTTTACCGGAGCCCGGAGGCCCTACCAGTCCCAGGACCTGGCCCGGTTCCAAATCAAAAGAAATTCCACTGATGACCGGCTGCCGCTTTCGATCCGGATAGGCAAACTCAACTTTTTCAAAAGTAATGCCTCCCCGGCATTGCCTTAACCTTTTGGGTGCTGCAACCTGTCTTATTTCCGGAACAGTGCGCATTACCTGGTCAAGGCGATCCAGGGATGCTTTTCCGCGTTGAACCAAGTTGATCACCCAGCCCATGGCCATCATAGGCCAAGTCATAAGCCCCAGGTAATGCAGGAAAGCCACGAAATCCCCAGGTGTTATGCTTCCGACCATGGTCCGGCTGCCGCCCAGCCACAGGACAAGGGCTAGGCTCATATTGGTAAAGAACAACATCAGGGGGAAAAAAAGCCCCGCCACCCTTACCAGTTTCATATTGCTTTGAACGTAATGACTTGAGGCTTCGGCCATCTGGGAAGAAGACTGCCGATAAAGATCATGGGCTTTGATCAAACGAATTGCTGACAACCGCTGTCGAATGTTTTCTGTCATAGCGGCAAAAGCGCTTTGCACCTGTTGGTAGCCCCGGTGCATCTTGCGGCCCAGCAACCTGGAACTGATAACTATCAGCGGCATGGGTATCATGACGTAAAAAGTCAATTCCACATCGATATACAGCATAAAACCAATTGCCGCCATTCCCAGCACAATGGCATCGTTAAGGGCCACCATCCCCATACCGATGGCCATCCTTACCTGCTGGATGTCGTTGGTGGCGTAAGCCATTATATCACCAGTACTGACGGTATCGAAAAATGCCGGTGACATGTTCTGCAAATGATCAAACAGCCTGTTACGAATGGTTTCTTCCACAAAACGGGCGGTTCCAAGCAAACAACGGCGCCAACAATAGCGAAAAAGGGCGATGGCCAGCCCTATGCCCAGCAAGGTCAGACCATAACGCCCCAGATTTTTGCCGTACCCGCCCGCCATTGCAAGATCATCGACCGCGTGCTTGATGACCCGTGGAATGGTCAGTTGGAGTATGTCAACCAGGACCAGCGAGGCAAGGCCTGCCAGAATTATCTTCCAACGCTGCCGCAGTTTATGCTTGATCGAATCGTAGGCGGGTCTTTGGTAATCAGCCATGGACGAAAATGCTCTTCTCCTGATTCTTTTGGAGTTCTTACGCTTCACGGCAAAGGATACACTGCACTTTTAAAACGGTCAACCTATTGATTTCAAATGATTTTACAAAACAAATGGCCGTTGACTTTCCCTGGCCAGATTGTTATGATGGCCGGTCATGAACCTGGGCAACGTAGTCGAATTTATCGACCATCAAAAAATAATTTGTGCCGTCATTCTGGAAATCAGGAAAACACGTCTTCGCCTGCTGACTGAAAACAACCGCGAAGTCAAATTATCCGCCGGAAGGCTTTGTCATACATCTTCCATGCGCCTTGACGTTACCCTTGGCAGAGATAAACTTGTCAAAGAATTAAAAGCAATTTCTGAACAGCGCAGAACGCTGGTGGGAAATATTGCGGTAAAAGAACTTTGGGAAGTTCTTAATGCCGAACAGCAATGGATCGACCTGAAAACAATGACAGCTCTCTGTTTTCCAGATGATCCCGGAGACAACGAAGAAGCCGCCGTAATCAGGGCTTTTTTCTCCGATCGTCTATATTTTCGATTTGGAAATGACAAATTCTTTCCTCATTCCAAACGTCAAGTCGGCCAGCTGAAAACCCAGCGTCAAGAAGCCGCCCGTAGAACAGCCCTTATTGACCAGGGAGGACGTTGGCTGCGCTCAGTCCTGGCCGGCCAGCAAACAGCCCGGCCGGCAGAAGCCAAAACCCTGATTTCAATCCTGGCTGATTACTACCTGCATGAAAAGCAAAGTTCACAAGCTGAAATCGCACGCCAGATCTTAAAAAACGCCGGCCATAAAAATCCTGGAGTCATATTTGATTTCCTGATTGCAACCGGTCATTGGCAACCAGATGAAAACATAGATATTCATCGCTTTCAAACACCTATCGAATTTTCTTCCAGGATAAATACCCACATTAAAAAACTCACTGGCGCACCATTCAGAAAAGATAACAAATTCCGCCAGGACCTGACAGACTTAAACCTGATAACTATCGACGGCCAGGCCACTACTGATTTCGACGACGCCATCAGTATTTCCAGGCAAAATGACTGCTACTTGGTTGGAATTCATATAACCGATGTGGCCCATTACATCAGACCCAATAGCGCCCTGGATCAGGAAGCCATGGAAAGAGCCAGTTCCATTTACATGCCCGACGCTAAAATCCCAATGCTTCCAATTGAATTGTCCGAGGG
>JALVQM010000381.1:0-6825 GCA_027025615.1 Desulfobacteraceae bacterium
GTGTTATCGATACCGAGGAAGAATAAGGTTGGATAAGATAAAGTTTGATGCCTGTGTTGGGCTGTGCCCGCTGCATGCCAACAAAGCCTGTTTGCTTTAAATGGTGCTTAAAATCCAAGCCTGGAACCCTAAATCATTTTATAATTTGAGTTTCGTGAGCACGGCACTCGTATGAAAAAGGGGAACAACTGTATGGAAACCAACACTGACAAGATCAGGGGGTTGGATGATGAATCCCGTCAAATGGTCATTGAAACCGTGCGTCAGTTGCGCGGCCGCTTGTTGACCAAGGAAAAGATTCTGGAATTAGACAAAAAGGAAATTTTCCCGGAAGATATTATTCGTGAAATGCTTGGGCCTGAAATTGGCCTCCAGCTGCTTTTTATTCCAGAGGAATATGGCGGAATGGGCGGTGGTGCAAGGGATTGCTGTGCGGTGACGCGTGAGATGGCCCGTATTTGTCTTGGAATCGGAACCGCTTTTTTTGCCATTCAGCTGGGTGCCGACCCGATCCTGGTGGGAGCGACCGATGAACAGAAAGCCAGATGGCTGGGGGCTATTGCCGAAGGCGGAGCCCTTGTGGCTTACGCCGTTACCGAACCAGGAGCGGGTAGCAATCTTGCAGCCCTGAAAACCAAGGCCGATCCGGTTACCGACGAAAAAGGCGATGTTGTTGGCTACAAAATAAACGGCTCAAAACAGTTTATTTCCAACGGTGGTTACGCTGACATTATTACCGTACTGGCGAAAGCACCGGAGGGCCCTACATTTTTTGTTGTTGAAAAAGCTATGGAAGGCTTGACCCAGCACAAGGGAGAGGAAAAGCACGGTATCCGGGCTTCCAATACTTCCCCCCTGACTTTTGATGATGTTTTCGTCCCCAGGGAAAATTTACTGGGTGGTATTCCGGGAAAGGGGTTAAAGCAGGCCAACAAGGTGTTCGGGTACACCCGCCTGATGGTAGCTTCAATGGCTTTGGGCGCAGCAGAATCAGCTCTTGATATAGTAATCAATTATGCCAAGGAACGCGTTCAGTTCGGCTCTACCTTGAGCGAAAAACAGGGCTATACCCACAAGTTGGTGGTACCCCATGCTGTGCGTCTTGCTGCAACAGCGGCTTATATCGAACAGGTGGCCCTCCAGCTTGACAGTTGTGATGAGGATTTGCAGGTGGAAGGTTCCATCGGTAAGCTTTTTGCCACAGAAGCCGCCAACCGCTGTGCCGATGATGCCATGCAGGCCCTTGGCGGATACGGCTATATCACCGAGTTCGAGGTGGAAAAAATAAAGCGGGATATAAAGATTACCTGTATTTACGAAGGCACTAGTGAAATCCAGCAGAATATAATCAGCACTTTTCGCTGGAAAAAAACGCGCAAAACCAAGGGCCGTTTCTACCTGGACATGGCCGATGAAATGCAGGAACTTTCCAAGGTCGGTGGCCAGCCTCTGGCTGTTGCCGCCCGTTGTCTGAACACAACCATAAACATGGCTCACGAAAATCGCTGGACCCGCCAGCAAGCGGTGATGTTTGCCCTGGCGGACATGATGACCCATGTCGAAGTGGCTGCCAGCCTGGCCCGCAAAGCAGCGGCCGGGGCCGGTTCGAAAATGGAAGCCATGTCGCGTCTGTTTGCCGGTGAAGCGGCTTCGCTTGTTGCATCCAAAGGTTTGGACATTCTCCTCGGCATGGGAGTAGATGACAAGCAGGTGGAAGACTGGAAGGCGGCGGTAAATTATAACGACCTTCTGGAAGGCCGCCGGAACTGGATTGCTGACATGGATTCAGTGGCTGATGAATTGTTTGAGAGGTGCTAAATGACTGATGAAGTTCAGAGAGCTATAGTTGTAACCGGGGGCTCGCGTGGAATCGGGCGGGCGATTTGCAAGGCATTGGCCCAACCGGGCTGTCACGTGTTTTTCAATTATTTTACCCCCGGTGACCGCAAGGAAGAGGAAGCCGAAGCGGCTGAAACCGAAAGGCTGATAACTGAAGCCGGGGCCCGGGCTACAGGGATATGGGCCAATATTGCCGACAAAGACCAGGTGTCTGCATTTTTCGATCAGGTTTTGGAAGCCTGCGGCCGTATCGATGTCCTGGTCAACAATGCCGGAATAACCCGTGACAACCTGCTGGTGCGGATGAAGGAAGACGAATGGGATGACGTTTTGAATGTCAACCTGAAAGGGCCTTTTCACTGTATCCAGAAAGTTGCCCGGGTTATGATGAAACAACGATATGGAAGAATTATCAATATCGCTTCCATTGTCGGGGTAACGGGTAATCCGGGACAAGCTAATTATGTTGCTTCCAAGGCGGGTGTCATCGGTTTAACGAAAACCGCCGCCAAGGAGTACGCTTCGCGGGGAGTGACTGTAAATGCCGTGGCTCCCGGTTTCATAGAAACCGATATGACCGCAAAGCTGCCTGAAAAGGTAAAAACAGGTATGCTGGCCCTGATTCCCCTGGGCCGTGCCGGCAAACCCGAAGACGTGGCAGCGGCGGTAAAATTTCTGGCCTCGGATGATGCCGCCTACTTAACAGGACAGGTTATTCACGTCAGTGGCGGAATGTATATGTAATCTCGCTTATCATGTTCAATTGGAAAGGAGAAGAGAATGTCAGTAGAAGATAAAGTAAAAAAGATTATTGCGGAAAAACTGGGGAAAGATCTTGAAGAAGTAGTTCCCGAAGCATCTTTTGTTGATGATTTGGGAGCCGACTCCCTGGATTTGGTTGAGCTGATCATGTCAATGGAAGAAGAGTTCGATATCGACATTTCTGATGAAGATGCCGAGAAATTGGTTACCGTTCAGGATGCCATCGATTACATCAATTCAAATTAGCGCCTGCTGAAGGGACCCTGCCTGGTGGTTCCAGGTTTGTCACTGAGATAGGTCAGGCAGTTGGTGCCGTGGATGGTTTTAACCCTGCATTGCGGTAGCAGGATGGCACTATGGTAAGGGAGGACGGATTGAAAAATAGGGTCGTCATTACAGGCTTGGGGTTGGTAACCCCTTTAGGGGTGGGGACAGAAGAAAGCTGGAGCGCTCTTTGTGCTGGCAAATCAGGGGTGGGAGAGATAACCCGTTTCGACGCATCTCCTTTTCCAACCAGGATTGCAGCAGAAGTCAAGGGCTTCAACAAAGAAGAGTACATGCCCAAAAAAGACGCCAAGCGTACTGAAAATTTCATCGCTTATTCCATTGCCGCCACCCGAATGGCCCTGGAAGACGCCGGTTTAAAGATTACACCCCGGAATTGTGACCGCATAGGGGTCTTGACAGGTTGCGGCCTGGGCGGACTGGCCAGTCTGGAGTTGACCGCCCGTATTGTGGAGACCAAGGGACCCCGGCGGGTTAGTCCTTTTTTTATTCCCATGTTGATAGGGAACATGGCGCCGGGAATGATTTCGATCTATTTTGGTGCCAAAGGCCCTAACCTGTCGGTGGCCACAGCCTGTGCTGCCGGTGCCCACGCTGTCGGAAACGCTTTCCAGATTATTCAGAGCGGCCATGCCGATGCCATGATTGCCGGCGGCGTTGAGTCTGTTGTTACCCCTACCTGTATTGCCGGTTTTGGGGCCATGAAGGCTCTTTCGACCCGTAATGACGAACCTGAAAAAGCATCCCGTCCTTTCGACCGGGATCGGGATGGCTTCGTGGTAGGTGAAGGCAGCGGGATCCTGATTATGGAATCCCTGGAACACGCCCTGGAGCGGGGTGCCCGGATTTATGCTGAAATGGCCGGTTTCGGCATGAGTGGCGACGGATACCACATGACCTCCCCTTCCCCTGATGGTGATGGGGCGGCCCGTTGCATGCAGGCTGCCCTGCGGGATGCCGGAATAGAACCGCACCAGATTGGCTATATCAATGCCCATGGAACATCAACGCCCTTGAACGACCTTTACGAGACCAGGGCTATTAAAACAGTTTTTGGTGACAAGGCCATACAAGTGCCGGTCAGTTCAACCAAATCCATGACCGGTCACCTGCTGGGCGGCGCAGGAGGAATAGAAACCGTTTTTCTGGCTTTGGTGGTTGAGCGCGGGATAATGCCGCCTACCATAAATTTGGATAATCCCGATGAAGAGTGTGACCTGGATTACATTCCACACGTCGCCCGCAAAGTCCAGGTGGAATACGCCATGAGCAACTCTTTCGGTTTTGGCGGCACCAATGCTTCACTGATCATCAAACGCTACCATCCCTGAAACCAAGGGGTGTGGTATACCGGCCCAGGCTGCCTGCCGGGGAGATAAAACAACCGTCTTTTAATTTGTAACAATGAGGGAAGTGCTTTTATATGTATGGAAGCCGGCTTTGGCCGGCTTTTTTGCTTGCGGATAGCCGCTGTTGAATATATGAGGTAAGATTACGCTGACCCAAACACCTTTTCCTGTGGCCCTTACCGGGGCCGGATAGATGCGAGGATTGCCATGAGCCAACCAGGACAGATAGTAATCGGATGTGATCACGCCGCTTATCGGCTGAAGGAAATTATAAAAGGCTACTTGCTGGAAAATGGCTGGCAAGTGGAGGATGTGGGCCCTTTTGACGAAACTTCGGTCGATTATCCTGATTTTGGGATGAAAGTTGCCGGACTGGTTTCAAAAGGCGTATTTCAGAAGGCAATTCTGCTGTGCGGTACCGGTCTGGGAATGTCAATGGTTGCCAATCGTTTTCCCCATGTCAGGGCCGCCCTGTGCCATGATCTTTTTGCCGCCATTATGAGTCGACGGCATAACGATGCCAATATCCTGGTTCTGGGAGGAAGAGTAGTGGGAGATGTCCTGGCCCTGGAGATAGTGCGTACATGGCTGGAGACAGAGTTCGAAGGTGGCCGGCACCAGCGCCGCCTTGATAAATTTGACACCCTATAAGAGGAGAAAATGGCAAGTTTAGAACCGTTGAGTAAGGTAGATCCTGAGATTGCCCGGGTAATTGAAGCTGAAAGACTTCGCCAGAACATGCACCTGGAAATGATTGCCTCTGAAAATATCGCCAGCCGGGCAGTAATGGAAGTCCAGGGCAGTGTGCTCACCAACAAGTATGCCGAGGGCTACCCCGACAACCGTTATTATGGAGGATGTCAACACGTTGACGAGGCCGAGAAGCTGGCCATTGAAAGGGCCAGGGCCCTGTTTGCGGCGGAATATGTCAATGTCCAGCCCCATTCAGGATCCCAGGCCAATATGGCTGCCTATTTTGCCCTTCTGAAGCCCGGTGACACTGTTCTGGCCATGGATTTATGTCAAGGCGGACACTTGACCCACGGTGCACGGATAAGTTTTTCAGGCCAGTTATACAATTTTGTGCATTACGGTGTAAGGCGCGACAGCGGCATACTGGATTACGATCAGGTGGAACAATTGGCCCGCAGTCATCGGCCGAAACTGATCGTGGCAGGCGCCAGCGCCTATCCGCGGACAATAGATTTCAAAGCTTTCGGCGATATCGCCAAGGCTGTCGGCGCATTTTTAATGGTCGACATGGCACACATTGCCGGGCTTGTAGCCGTGGGTATCCATCCTTCTCCGTTGCCGGTGGCCGATGTTGTAACTTCAACTACCCATAAAACTCTGCGAGGACCCAGGGGCGGACTTTTGATGGCCAAAAAGGAGTTTGCCGCCAGGATGGGCAGCCTGGTTTTCCCCGGAATTCAGGGCGGTCCGTTGATGCACGTCGTGGCGGCCAAGGCTGTGGCTTTCAGGGAAGCTGCAACACCGGCTTTTGAAAAGTACCAGCACCAGCTGGTTGCCAATGCCGGGGCCCTGGCTGAGACCCTTTTGCAGGAAGGTTTTTCACTGGTGGCTGGAGGTACCGATAATCACATGATTTTGATGGATTTATCAAAAACAGGAATTACCGGAAAACAGGCTGAAGAAGCCCTGGGAAAAGCGGCGATTGCCGTCAACAAGAATGCTATTCCCTACGACCAGCGGGGACCAGCGGTGACGAGTGGTATCCGGTTGGGGACACCGTTTTTGACTTCCCGCGGGATGGGGACTGAGCAAATGCGCCGGATAGGGACCATGATATCCCGCGTCCTGCGCCGGCCGGACGATGAAACGGTAATCTCCAAAGTGCGTGATCAGGTGCGGCAGATGTGCAAACAGTTCCCACTCTATTGCTGAGTGCAGTGAAAAGGAGAGCAAATGACCTTGGACAGTCAGACCCGGCCTACCTGGGAATGTTATTTCATGGATATTGCGACCCTGGTGGCAAGGCGATCCACATGCCTGCGGCGGGCGGTTGGAGCCGTGGTGGTGAAGGACCGCAGAATTTTGGCGACCGGCTACAACGGAGCTCCAAGCGGTGTTCGGCATTGTGCCCAGACCGGGTGTCTGCGACAGCAACTGAAAGTGCCCTCCGGCCAGCGTCATGAATTATGCCGAGGTATCCACGCCGAGCAGAACGCGATTATCCAGGCCGCTTTTCATGGGGTTTCCATCAAGGGGGCCAGTCTTTATTGCACCAACCAGCCCTGTTCCATTTGCGCCCGGATGATTATAAATGCCGGCATAAAAGCCATATATTACCAGCATGGGTACCAGGATGAACTGGCCCGTGAAATGCTGGAAGAAGCCGATATCAGCGTACACCAGCTTGATCCCAGTCAACCGGAGGTGGGTCTATGAAATGTCCATTTTGCGGGGAGCTAGATAACAAGGTAATCGATTCCAGGGTCAGTAAAGACGGCATGGCCATTCGCCGAAGGCGTGAATGCCTCGTGTGTACCCGCCGATTTACAACTTACGAACATATTGAAGAAATTCCAATCATGATTATCAAGAAAGATGGGCGGCGGGAAGAATTCAG
>JALVQM010000381.1:6835-11050 GCA_027025615.1 Desulfobacteraceae bacterium
GCATGAACCTGATCGAAGCATTTATTGATGATCTTGAACGAGATCTGCGGGAAATGGGTGAAAAAGAAATTCCCTCCCACCAGATTGGCGAAAGGGTCATGGCTAAGTTGCACGAATTGAACGATATTGCTTATGTACGCTTTGCGTCGGTTTACCGCGAATTCAAGGACGTAAACGACTTTTTGTCGGAGCTGAAGAGTTTATTGAGTAACAAGTAATGGACCATAACGATTTCATGAAGATGGCCCTTGAACTGGCGGCCAGGGGCGCTGGTTACACCTCACCCAACCCTATGGTTGGAGCAGTGCTGGTTAAAAATGGGCAGGTTGTGGGCCGAGGGTACCATCGTAAACTGGGGGCCGCCCATGCCGAGGTTGAAGCCATAAAGGATGCCGGCACCCAGGCTAAGGGGGCAACCCTGTATGTGACCCTGGAGCCCTGCAACCATCACGGTCGGACACCGCCCTGTACCGAGGCGGTTATCCGGGCCGGTATCAGGAAAGTGGTGATGGCCATGCAGGATCCCAATCCCCATGTCACCGGTGGAGGGATCGAACGTTTGCAGGCCGCCGGCATCGAGGTGGTTTGCGGCCCGGGAAGGGAACAGGCAGAGCGCCTTAATGAAGCCTTTATCAAATTCATTCGTACCGGCCGCCCTTTTGTTATCCTCAAGGCCGCCATGACCCTGGACGGACGGATTGCCACTCGCAGTGGCGATGCCCGCTGGGTTACCGGACCGGTGTCCCGGGCTCTTGTTCACGAGTTGCGGCACAGGGTTGATGCAATTATGGTGGGAAGAGCAACGGTGCGAGCCGATGATCCCAGTTTGACCACTCGCTTGAATGAGGGACGGGGCAAAGATCCAATCAGGGTGATTCTTGACAGTGGGTTGAACATCGATCCTGCGGCCAGGGTGTTGCACCTTGATTCCAAGGCTCCAACCTGGATAGCCTGCGGCCGGCAAGTGGACCAGAAGAAGGTTGAGCAACTGGAACGGCTCGGAGCTGAATGTTTGCCGGTGAAATTACGAGATGGTAGGATAGACTTGGAAGCTCTGCTGGAAATTCTGGGACGCCGCCAGGTATCCAGCCTTCTGGTGGAGGGCGGTGCGACTGTTACCGGCCGGATTTTGGCCGGGAATATGGTCGATAAAGTTATGTTTTTCTATGCACCCAAGATCCTGACAGGAGATGACGGGGTGCCTTTGTCCCGGGGCAGGGGGCCGGACAGGATGGCGGACTGCCTGAAGGTCAAAAACCCGCGGGTCAGCCGCGTGGGAGAGGATATTCTCCTTGAAGGTTACCTGTGATGCAGGTACTGCTGAAGGAATTTGTTGATGTTTACCGGGATAATAGAGGGCCGCGGAACGATTTTGGCTAATCTCAAAAGTGGACAGGCGGCCCGGCTTGAAATAGAGGCCGGTTTTGAGCTTGCCGGAACCGGTATTGGCGACAGTATAGCTGTCAACGGTGCCTGCTTGACGGCCGTATCGCTGTCCGGCCGTCGTTTCGTGGTCGATGTTTCGCCCGAAAGCCTGCAGCGGACAACCTTGTCCAGGTTGCGACCTGGGGATAATGTCAACCTGGAAAGAGCGCTGCGACTTTCAGACCGGCTCGACGGTCACCTGGTAACCGGACATGTGGACGGTATCGGCAACCTTGTTGAAAAAAGTAACAGGGCCAATGCTGTGATTTGTCGTTTCAAGGTCCCCCAGCCGCTTGCCCGGTATATGATTGCCAAAGGCTCGGTGGCCGTTGATGGTGTCAGCTTGACGATAAATGCTTGTGACAGGGAAAGCTTCCAGGTAAGCATCATTCCTCATACGGCCAGGATCACGACCATCGGGGACAAAAAAATCGGTGATCCGGTAAACATAGAAACGGATATCATCGGCAAATACATTGAGAAATTTGTCAACCTGCACAAAGATAGCGGCTCGGGAATTGACCTGAGTTTTCTGGCTGAAAAAGGTTTTTTGCGTTGAAAAAGGCTTTGATTCTTTGGGGCCACGCCGTCCCGCAGTTTCAATAATATAAGGAGTAAGATAACCCAATGCCACGTATAACCATAGAACAAGCCATCGAGGATATTCGCCAAGGCAAAATGGTGATCCTGGTGGACGATGAGGACCGGGAAAATGAAGGCGATCTGACAATGGCTGCTGAAAAAGTGACTCCGGAGGCCATCAACTTTATGGCCAAGTACGGACGGGGGCTGATATGTCTTTCCCTGACCAGTGAAAGATGTGATCAACTCGCTTTGCCCTTGATGGTGGACCATAATACTTCGGCTTTCCAGACTGGATTTACCGTTTCCATAGAGGCCAAAGAAGGTGTCACCACCGGTATTTCCGCGGCCGACAGGGCTACTACCATTCTGACCGCGGTATCCGACGACGCCAGGCCTGACGACCTGGTAAGACCCGGTCATGTTTTCCCGTTGCGTGCCCGTGACGGGGGGGTCATGGTCAGGGTGGGGCAGACCGAGGGATCGGTTGACCTGGCACGCCTGGCAGGCCTGAAACCGGCCGGTGTAATTTGTGAAATCATGGACGAAGACGGGACCATGGCCCGAATGCCGGCCCTGGAAAAATTCAGCCAGGAGCATGGTATTGGTATTTGTACCATAGCCGATCTGGTGGCATACCGGATGAGGACCGAAAGCTTTGTCCATCGGGCGGCAGAAACCGTGATTCCCACCCGTTTCGGGGGTGATTTCACCATTATTGCTTTTGAAAACCGGATCGATAAATTGCTCCACATTGCCCTGGTAAAGGGGCAGATTGACCCGGACAAGCCGGTCCTGGTCAGGGTTCATTCCGAGTGTATGACCGGTGATATATTCGGCTCGTTGCGTTGTGATTGCGGCGACCAGCTCCAGCGTGCCATGGCCATGATCGAAAAAGAAGGTGTGGGGGTCATTCTTTATCTGCGCCAGGAAGGTCGGGGTATCGGCCTGGTCAACAAGCTGAAGGCTTACGAACTGCAGCGTAACCAGGGCCTGGATACGGTGGAGGCCAACCTGAAGCTGGGTTTCAAGGAAGACCTGCGTGATTATGGGGTGGGTGCCCAGATTTTGCGTGACCTGGGAGTGCGTAAAATGCGCTTGCTGACCAATAATCCCAAGAAAATGATAGGGCTGGAAGGTTACGGATTGAGCATTGTGGAACAGATTCCCATCGAAGTTCCGCCCAATGAATACAACAAGTGTTACCTGGAGTGCAAAAAGTTGAAAATGGGGCACTTGCTGGATTTATCAGACAAACAGCAGAATTGAAGACGAACTTTGCAGGTTGACTTTCCGTTACAGGTTGCAGCCTGTCGAAATTGATGGCAGCCTGTGCTGCCCAGATGGAGGTGAGTTGATGCCCAGGATAATTGAGGCCGGCTTGAACGCCGAGGGTAAAAAATTTGCTATCATTGTAAGCCGTTTCAACGATTTTATTACCAGCCGACTGGTGGAAGGTGCCGTGGATGCCCTTTTGCGCAGCGGTGCTGCCGACGGTGATGTGGATATCATCAAGGTCCCCGGGGCATTCGAAATACCCCTGGCGGCCAAAAAGGTTGCAGCCGGCGGCAAACATGATGCCGTGATTTGTCTGGGGGCGGTTATCAGGGGTTCCACTCCCCATTTCGATTACGTAAGTGCAGAGGTCTCCAAGGGCGTGGCCCAGGTTGGCCTGGAATCCGGGGTGCCTGTCATTTTCGGGGTGATAACCACCGACAGTATTGAACAGGCCATTGAGCGTGCCGGTACCAAGGCCGGCAACAAGGGCTGGAGCGCAGCGGTGGCAGCCGTGGAAATGGCCAATCTAATGCATCAGGTGGAAAAGTTTTGACTATGGGGCACAGACGCCAGGCAAGAGAAGCCGCTATGCAGGCGCTGTACTCGGTTGATATGAGCCTCCTGGATCCTGAAGAGGCCCTGCAGAGACATTGCCACAATTTCCCTCCCCCCAGGGCAACCAGGAAATTCTTTTACCTCATTGTGAGGGGGGTTCTAGACAGGCAGGAAGAAATCGACCGGGTTATCGAGGCCTATTCCAGCAACTGGAAGGTCAGGCGAATGGCCTGTGTGGATCGTAACGTCCTGCGGATGGCCGTTTATGAGATGTTATATTGCCCTGATATTCCCTTGAAGGTGTCCATCAACGAGGCTGTTGACATCGGTAAAAAGTTTGGAACCGAGGAATCCGGAGCCTTTATCAATGGAATC
>JALVQM010000382.1:0-1805 GCA_027025615.1 Desulfobacteraceae bacterium
TGGCCCTGGGGGGCGACAACCTGACCAATGATATCGCCATAGGACTGCGAGCGCCCCTGGCCGAGGCCGAGAAGATTAAAAAGAAGTACGGAAGTTGTCTGGCCAGTTCAATCAGCCCGGAAGAAAGTATCGAGGTGCCCGGTATGGCCGGTCGCAAGTCCCGCAAGCTGCCGCGTCAGATCCTGGGTGAAATTCTGGAACCGCGCATGGAAGAAATCTTCACCCTGATAAACCGGGAAGTATACCGGGCCGGCATGGAGAATATGATCGCCTCGGGCATCGTGGTAACCGGCGGCACTTCCCTGCTGGAGGGGGTAACCGAAATAGCCGAAGCTGTCTTCGGCCTTCCGGTAAGGCTGGGAAAACCCCGCGGCATCACCGGGCTGACCGATGTTGTCAACAACCCCATGTACGCCACCGGGGTGGGGCTGGTGCTTTACGGGGCCCGCAAGCAACCGACCAGAAAGTTCAGGATCAGGGACCGTAATATATTCAACAGTATAATCAGCAGGATGAGGAAGTGGTTCAAGGACGTAATCTAGACGGCGGTTGCGCCGGGTGCCCGATGTCTGCATTGCTCTTCGCATCGCAACCGCTGGGCCACTGCCGGATAAAGGAGCAGTTCAAGGATTGTTGAAATCAGAAAAATTGTGACCATACCCTTGAGGGGTAAGCATTTTGATAAATTCACAGAAAGTTTTAAACCCGATGATTTTGCAAAAAGTCCGGAATCAGGACACCACGGTCTTCCCGGTGAAAAGGCGTCATGGCAGTACACCGTAGTCACAACGGATGCGCCGCGCGACACAGATAACGGTCTTTTTGCGAAACCATCAACAACAACAAAAGGGGGAGTAATACTATGTTCTCTTACGTGGAATCTGACAACACGGCCAAGATTAAAGTTATCGGGGTGGGCGGAGCAGGCGGCAATGCCATCAACAACATGATTGCCAGCAACCTGCTTGGTGTCCAGTTCATTGCCGCCAATACCGATGCCCAGGCCCTGGAGGTCTCCCATGCGGAGATCAAGATTCAAATCGGAGAAAAACTTACCGAAGGGCTGGGCGCCGGTGCCAATCCCCAGATCGGACGCGACGCTGCCCTGGAAAGTGCCGAAGCCCTGAAAGCATCCCTGGCTGACAGTCACATGGTGTTCATCACCGCCGGTTTCGGCGGCGGGACCGGCACCGGTGGAGCACCGGTAATCGCCGGCCTGTGCAAGGAAATGGGCATTTTGACAGTAGCCGTGGTCACCCGCCCCTTTTCCTTTGAAGGCAGAAAACGGGCCCGCCAGGCTGACGAAGGCATCCAGGAGTTGAAAAAAGTGGCCGACACGGTAATCATAATTCCCAACGACCGTTTGCGGGCCCTGGCCTCCAAGAATGCCAAGATGATCGACATGTTCAAAAAAGCCGATGAAATTCTGCTGCACTCGGTCAAGGGTATCACCGATCTGATCCTGATGCCGGGGTTGGTCAACCTTGACTTCGCCGACGTCAAGACCACTATGAGCAAGGCCGGCATGGCCATCATGGGCATAGGTATTGCCAGCGGTGAAAACCGGGCCATTGAGGCCGCCGACCGGGCAATTTCCCATCCTCTGCTGGAAGACATCAACGTGACCGGGGCCAAGGGCGTGCTGATGAACATCACCAGCAGCAGTGATATCACAATGGAAGAAATGACCGAAGCTTCGGAGAGGATTTACAACGAGGTGGGCGAAGATGCCGATATAATCTGGGGCGCTGTGATAGACGACCAGATGGGCGATGAAATGCGGGTAACCGTGATTGCCACCGGGA
>JALVQM010000382.1:1815-3708 GCA_027025615.1 Desulfobacteraceae bacterium
CCCGTGCCCCTGGACCCGACTTACGGCGGCAAAGTCCGGGATCTTACCCCGGCTGACCTGGAAAACGCGGTCGACCTGGATGAACCTACATGGATCCGGCGCAAAAAGGCGGCCAACGAAGAAGCCGGCGCAAGGTTCAAGGGTTACCGCGGAATCGTAATCGACAACGACGACCTGGACGTGCCGACTTTCTTACGCCGCAAGGCTGACTGAGCCCCATCGCCACCCGGCCGGCGGTGTGTATCAGGGTCAATGGTACCGTCCGCCCGGGCCTCAATCAAATTGAGCAGGGACGATGGCAAAAACAAATCCAAGGTGGCTTGAAGATGAGCAAGGAACCATCCGAAAAAGCTGGGCCGGACGGCTGCACGTGGCCCTGGCCTATCCCAATTTCTACCAGGTGGGTATGTCGAATCTCGGCTTTCAGGCCGTTTATCGGCATCTTAATGCCATGGAACACGTGGTCTGCGAGCGGGTCTTCCTGCCAGAGCAGGAACCATCAGGCACCGGTTTCCTGGTTTCCCTGGAATCAGGCCGTTCCCTGGCCGACTTCGACTGCCTGGCATTTTCCATCGCTTATGAAAACGACTATGCCAACGTTCTGACCATCATAGAAAAAGCAGGCCTCCCCCTGCGGACGGCCCAACGCGGCAACTCCCTCCCCCTCGTCATGGCAGGGGGGGTCACCTGCTTTTTAAACCCGGAGCCCCTGGCTCCCCTGGTGGATTGTTTCATCATCGGCGAAGCCGAACCGGTACTGGAAGATTTTTTCAAAACTCTAGATCCCGCCCGGGACAAAAAAGCCAACCTGGAGAACCTGGCCAAACTGGAAGGTGTCTACATCCCTTCCTTTTACCAGGTGCACTACAATACCGACGGCACCATCAAGGCCTTTGTACCGGACCGTTCAGGTATACCGGCCCGAATCAAACGACTCTGGCTGGGAGACCTTGGACTGGCCGATACCCAGAGCTCCATCGTCACCCCCCACACGACTTTTTCCCATACCCACCTTGTGGAAGTCTCCAGGGGCTGTCCCCATGGATGCAGGTTTTGCAGTGCCGGGTTCATCTACCGTCGGCCCCGTTTCCGATCCCTGGAACAACTGCGCGGCTGCCTCCAGAAAGGGGCCGCAACTGCCCGGCGCATAGGCCTGGTAGGAGCGGCTGTTTCCGATCTTCCCCAAATAGACAAGCTTTGCAGCGATCTTCCCCGGACAGACCTTGAGCTGGGCTTCAGCTCCTTGCGGGCCGATGCCCTGTCAGAACCACTCCTTCAAGCCTTGGCACAGGGCAAGGTCAAGACTGCCACCCTGGCGCCGGAAACCGGCTCGGAGCGAATGCGCCGGGTCATCAACAAGGGAATCGAAGAAGAGGCCTTCCTGGAAGCGGCTGCGGCCCTGGTATCTCATGGCATCCCCAACCTGAAGCTCTACTTCATGGTGGGCCTGCCCTTTGAAAGGCCGGAAGACATTTCGGCCATCGCTGCCCTGGTGAAAAAGATCAAGCACCGGTTTTTGCAGGCCAGCCGCCCCACCGGACACATGGGCCAGATCACGGTTTCCCTGAACTGCTTTGTCCCCAAGCCAGCCACCCCTTTCCAATGGGCCGCCATGGATGAGGCCCCTGTGTTGAAGAAAAAAATCCGCCAGGTAAAAAGTGATCTGCGCAAGGTGGCCAACGTCCGGGTACATGCCGATGTGCCCCGCTGGGCCGCCATCCAGGGACTGCTGGCCAGAGGTGACCGCAAGGTGGCCGACATCCTGGAACTGGTCCACCGCAACGGCGGCAACTGGCCCCAAAGCCTGAAACAGACCCCACTCAACCCGGCTTTTTACATGCACCGGCAAAGACAGAGGCAGGAAATCCTGCCCTGGGACTTTATCGATCACGG
>JALVQM010000383.1:0-412 GCA_027025615.1 Desulfobacteraceae bacterium
GGTTCAAAGATCCCCGAGTTTTGCTGGAGGTTCTTGATATGGCTCTGGAAAAAATTCCGGCCCGTTTGCAACATATCAGCATCGGGGCGGCCGCCGAGAATCCTGTTGCCACCCGGGCGGTTTTTCAATGGTTTTTGAAAAGCCTGCCCGGGCTGGAAAAATTGCACCCGATTTTGTTTGAAAGAGTGCTTACAAGTATCATCCCTCTTTGCGGTATTACGTCTGCCGATCCGGCTTTCAGATTCCTGGAAAATTACGGCCGGAGCCACCCTGAACTGGAAGATGTCCTTCGGCTGGCAAAGCAGTGGCTGGAGGTCAACCTCAGGTTGGTTGAAGCGACCTGTGTCCGGGCAGTTGAAAAATAGGTGATTCCCTTAAGCCCTGGTAATGTTACGGGCTATGGCGTCTCCCA
>JALVQM010000383.1:422-3370 GCA_027025615.1 Desulfobacteraceae bacterium
CTTTCGGGAGCGATGTCCGGGGTAAAAATCCCTTCTTCCAGAACCAGAGCTACGGCCTGCTCGATGGCGTCGGCGGCTGCCGGAAGATCAAGGCTGTAACGCAACATCATTGCGGCCGAAAGGATCTGGGCGATTGGGTTGGCGATACCCCGGCCGGCGATATCAGGTGCCGAACCCCCAGCCGGTTCATAAAGGCCGAAACCGTTTTCGTTTATACTGGCTGAGGGCAGCAGTCCCATGGAGCCGGTAAGCATGGCGCATTCGTCGGAAATGATGTCGCCGAACATGTTGCCGCACAACAGTACGTCAAACTGGTGAGGATCTTTGACCAACTGCATTGTGGCATTGTCAACATACATGTGGCTCAGTTCGATGTCCGGGAAATCAGCGGCTACCTCGTTGACAACCTGGCGCCACAGGACCATGGTGGTCAATACGTTGGCCTTGTCGATGGAAGTGACCCTTCCTCTGCGCCCGGCAGCGGCCTGGAAGGCGGTACGGGCGATCCGCTTGATTTCGTAGCGGGAATAAACCATGGTGTCGAAGGCTTTTTCCCGGTCGCCTTTTCCCTGCCTGCCCTTGGGCCGGCCGAAGTAGATTCCCCCGGTCAATTCACGTACACATAACAGATTGAAACCATCTTGGACAATCCGCGGGTGCAAGGGGCTGGCTGCGGACAGGGCCGGGAACACCCGGGCAGGCCTGAGGTTGCAGAAAAGTTCGAAATGCTTGCGCAAAGGCAGCAGAGCTGCCCTTTCGGGCTGTTGTTCCGGGGGCAGGGATTCCCATTTGGGCCCTCCCACCGAGCCAAACAGGATGGCCCTGCTTTTTTCACAGGCATCCAGGGTCACCTGTGGCAGTGCCTGGCCATGCAGGTCGATGGCCCGGCCGCCGACGTCTGCCTCCAGATAATCTAGGTTGAAACCGAAACGTTGCTGGACGACGTCCAGGACCTTGATTGCCTCGGCCATGACTTCAGGGCCGATTCCGTCTCCGGCTAGAATAGCTATTTGCATTGAATTTCCCTTGTTGCGTTTATTGGACCTTGGCGGCCGATTGATAGAAACAGGCGGCCATATTAAAAGGCGTGCCGGTCTTTGTCAACCGGTGCAGATTGGATTTTACCATCCGTAGCACTCTGCCAGCAGTTTTCTTGTTGGCCGGCTGACCGGCAGCTGGTCAATGGATTCAGGGCCCACCCAGCGGGCCTGACGGGCATCGTCTCCGGCACACAGATTCCCGGATACGTATTTGGCCTCCAGATCGACAATCACGTAATGAAAGCTGATGTTTCCTGCGGCATCCCTGACAATGCTGTCAAAGGTATAAATGGGCTTTCCGGCACAAATCCTGATACCGGTTTCCTCGAGCACTTCACGCTGGGCAGCCTGTTGCAGGGTTTCTCCCCAGCGAACCTTGCCGCCGGGAATGGCCCATTTGCCAGCAGATGGAGGATTGGCCCGCAAAACCAGCAGGATCTTGCCGTCTTTGAAGACCACTGCACCGACTGCCGGTCTGGGGAAAGCAGATTGTTGATCGCAGGTTGAACGTGGGAAAGATTGTTTTTCCATGGTGAAATATAGTAAGGTTTGTTAATGGTTTTATCAACCTTGATGGTTTTGCAAACAGAAAGATATCTTAATCGAGAATTATTCCTAGGGCATTACCTTTGAATCCCATTTTCATCTAAAGGCGTAAGGCTTTATTTGTGGCAGCAGGTAAGGAAAGAAAATACTTGGTTTCAGTCCATGGGGGACACAGTGGACAATACTGCTGTCACGCCCAAGACACCCTGGACGAGGTTGTTCAGGCATACGCCAGGTACGGCTTCAACTGGGTTGTTATCAGTGAACATATCCCCCCTCAAACAGACGCTTTTCTATACCCTGATGAAATTGAAGCAGGTCTTGATTCCAAAGCCATGTACCAGCGTTTTGCAGCTTACCTGGATCACTGCCGACGCTTGCAACGGCAGTTTCTGGACATGAAAATCTTGGTAGCCATGGAAACCGAAACCTGCGGAAACTATCTCAGCTGGATAACCAGGCTCAGGTCCGAATTTTGTCCGGACCTGGTGGTGGGAGCAGTTCACCACGTGGACGACATCGCCTTTGATTATGGACCTGAGCAATACCGCCAGGCGGTTGACAAGTGCGGCGGGCTTGAAAAACTGTACTGTCGTTATTTTGACCTGCAGCACGCAATGATTGAGGGCCTTAAGCCCCAGGTGGTTGCCCATTTCGACCTTATCAGGATTTTTGACCCTGGATACTCGAAAACGATATCTGCGGAGCCGGTCAGACGGCGATGGCTGCGCAACCTGGAACTTGTGGCTGATCTTGGTCTTGTCCTGGATTACAACGTTTCGTCCCTTCGTAAAGGGGCAGCGGAACCATACCCGACCATGCCTATTTGCCGCAGGGCCAGGGAACTTGGTATAATAATGGCTCCGGGAGATGATTCCCATTCGGTGGCTACTGTTGGGGTGGGTATCAAGCGGGGGATCAAGTTACTGGAAAAAGCCGGATTTGGCGACAGCTGGAAAAATCCGCCGCTGATTGACGAGGTCATTGAAAATCGCGGCCCGGGGCAACCGGTCATAACTGGATCAGAAAGGAAATTTCTATGAATCCTGCCGCCCTGATCCCGATACCCGATCCCATAGCAGTTGACTGGAGATTGATCCAGGTTTTGCTGCTTGCCGGGTTTTTTATCCACCTGCTTTTCATGAACATCATGCTGGGAACAACACTGATTTGCCTGGCAGAAAAAGTAAGATATCCTAAAACGGATCAACCGGTTACAGAGGCGATGGCCGGGAAAATAACTTTCATCATTGCCTTTACCATCAATGCCGGGATCGTACCTTTTTTGTTTCTCCAGGTCCTTTACGGCAATTTTGTTTATGTCAGCTCGATCCTGATGGCGCGATGGTGGCTTGCGGCGAT
>JALVQM010000383.1:3380-3698 GCA_027025615.1 Desulfobacteraceae bacterium
CGGCGATAGTGATCCTCTTTTTGGCTTATATCGGTGCTTATTGCTACCAGATGCTGTCCGAAAACCGGGAAAGTTTGCGGCTTATCATGTTAGCAACAGCCGCAATTTCAATGTTGGCTATGGCCTTTATTTTGACCAACAACATGACTTTGATGCTCAGGCCCGCAACCTGGGACCGCTATTTTGACAATCCCGGCGGCAGCCTGCTCAATATATCAGATCCCATGTTCTGGCCCCGATACCTCCACATGGTGACCGGAGCCCTGGCAATGGGTGGATTGTTCCGGGCTATGGTAGGGCGCTGGAAACTGCAGCGGG
>JALVQM010000384.1 GCA_027025615.1 Desulfobacteraceae bacterium
GTACTGTACGCATGATGTCCGGGCGGCTGCCATCATTTACCGGGATTTCTCTTTTCAGCTCCTGATATCCTTTCAAACCGGGGACCCCGGAAGCCTTTATGGCTTCGGCTACAAGTCGATTGGGTATTTGGGTATTTACCCCCACCAGGGAGGAAGGCATTTCTATCAATTGCCAAGTATAACGAAGTTTACGGTGGGGTGCCTTGTGGTCTGAAATATAAACCGGACGACCGGGTTGGCAGCAGCCGGTCATGCGGCCCGAATTGGGACAGTGGGCTGTTACCGACTGACCGTTTTCGAGAACAACGTCGGCTAAAAAGCGTTTGTAGCGTTTGACCAGCCTGCCTTTGATAAGCGGCGGCCAGTTCAGTCTAGGCAATGGCGACCTTTTTTTCTCCATGATAAAACGCCACCTTGGCATCAAAAAAAGGTGGCGTCAAGCTGGTTATGCCTTGCAAACTGTTTTACTACACTTGCCTGGGCGCAAGCTTTAATATTCCTTTTACCCGCTCAATTAGTTGATCGCCCTTGAAGGGCTTGACTACGTAGTCCCTGATACCCATTTTGACTATTTTCATTACACTGTCTTTGCCCGATTCAGCGGTCAACATGATTACCGGAATATCTTTTAGTTCTTTTTCGGCCTTGAGCTTTTCCAACATTTCGATGCCGGTCATCACCGGCATGGTAATATCCAGGATTATCAGGTCCGGTTTTTCCTTGGCTGCCAGGGCCAGACCTTCAACCCCGTTTTCAGCCTCCATCACATCGCAATTGTAAGCCGAAAAAGCTTTTTTGACGATCATGCGGATGGTCTTGCTGTCGTCTACTGTAAGAATTTTGTATGCCATAAACTATTTCTCCTACAATTAGAGATGGTTGCCTGGTTCTCTAGTTCTAAGCTTCAAGCTTGCATCCTAGTTAACGGCATTATGTGGCTTTTACTTTAATTATTTTTGATTGTTTTGGAATAAGCGGCCAATCAATGATGGGCCGGATTACATTGATAAACCTGCCTGCCGGCCAAGAATACCCGGCTGTCTTCAAGTTAAAAGGTTGTTGAAAAATCGCTACACCTGGATATTGCTGGATTTAATTTCAGCTGAAATACTCCATTTGGCATATCTAAAAGCCATTTCTGCCCAAGTATTCTTTTTCCAAGCTTGCGGCCCATGCTGTTAACGGCCTGTAAATTCCCCTGTTTAGCGTAACTTAATGGCTTTTTGTTATTGAATCACTATGGTATGGTAATCAAACCATGGTATCGTCAAGTACCGGTATAATAAGTTGCCGGGCCATCGTTTAATCCGGTCGGATGATACCGGGTATTGGCAGGAGTCAAGCGGAAATGTAGCCGATCGGCTTTGCGTTCAGATATAGCCAGGAGTATTTTTTGAAGCCAAAACCGGACAAAAAGCACCTGCAAATATTGTCTCCGTGGATAATTATCGGAGCAGTGGTGGTCTTGTTGCCCATAGTCCTGATAATGGCGCTCAATACCATCCAATTGCAAAGATCGAGCGCTTTCCAATTGCTTACAGAAAAAGGTCAGGCCCTGATAAGATCTTTTGAGGCTGGTACCCAAACAGTAATGATTGAGCAGTATTGGGGCTGGGCACATCTGCAGAGGCTTTTGACAGCAACTGCCAGCCAGCCCGATATTGCCTATATCATGCTGACCGATACCAAGGGACAGGTACTGGCCCATTCGGACCCCAAGCAGATAGGGTCAATGTATAACCTCGAGATCGATTTAAATTCCCTGGTAAAGGACAACACTACCCTGACACATATCAGGCCGACTGCCGATGGCGAGCAGATTTTTGAGGTGATAAAGCATTTTACTCCCTTTGAAGTTGGCAATCGAATGGGTATGGGGATGGGGATGCGCCGCGGTCACATGATGATGCACCGCTGGTACTGGCCTGAAGATGCCCCCCGCAAGCCATCTTCCGATCAAGCCCTGGTTATTTTCATAGGCTTGAAAACCGGAGCAATTATCGAGGCCCAGCAGCGTGATGTAAGACACATCATCATAATGGCGGCTATTTTATTTCTGGTTGGTATTGCCGGGGTGGCCCTGATTTTCCTGACTCATAATTACAAATTGGCTAAGTCGTCGCTTTCAAAGGTAAAAGCCTTTTCTGACCAGGTAGTAAAACAGATGCCCCTGGGATTGATTGCCTGGAATGAGGATGGCCGGGTGGTAGCGGTAAACAGGGTTGCCCGTGAATTGCTTGAACTGGAACAGGCAGATCCGGTCGGCAGTCCGGTTACAAATGTGTTGCCTGACAAATTGCTGGCGATCGTAAATCAAAATCCACGTTTCCTGGGCCGCCTGGATCAGGATTTGGAATGGTCAGGCAAGGACAAGGAGGTGGCCTTACAGGTTACCGGTGCCCCCCTGTTCGAGTCCGGGGTGCACCGTGGTTACGTATGCCTTTTGAAAGATCTGAGCGAAGTCACCGCATTGAGGAGACAGGTTGAGCGTCATAAAAGACTGGCGACCATGGGAAGGCTGGCGGCCGGGGTAGCCCACGAAATTCGTAATCCGTTAAGTTCAATAAAGGGTTTTGCTACCTATTTCAAGGAACGTTGCAACCAGGAAGATCAAAACAGCAGGATTGCAGACCTGATGATTCAGGAGGTTGATCGCCTCAACAGGGTGGTTACCCAGTTGCTGGAATTTTCGCGACCGGTACAGGTGTCCCCAAGATCTGTAGAACTTGAAGGTCAGCTTTCTGATTCTATCCAATTAATAACTGAAAGAGCCAAACGTCAGGGTGTAACCTTGAAATTGGAGTGCCCCCAACAAGAGCAGGTTGTTCTGGATCCTGACCTTTTAAAGCAGGTCTTGTTGAATCTTTACCTGAATGCGCTGGATGCTATGCCTTCCGGGGGACAGCTTACGGTTAATGCCTCCCTGGATAAGGATCGATCAAAGTTGATGCTGGAAATTACAGATACCGGTGAGGGAATGGAGGCAAATATGGTTTCAAAAGTTTTTGATCCGTATTTTACTACCAAGTCAGGTGGAACCGGTTTGGGATTGGCCATAGTTCACAATATTGTCGAAGCTCACAACGGCAGGATCTCCCTGGAAAGTTGGCCGGGTGGGGGCAGCAGGGTGAAAATATGTTTGCCTTTACAAAAGGAGCCGCGATGAAAAATTCTGAAGTGATTCTCGTTGTTGACGATGACCAGGCCCACAGGACTGTTTTGACAACTTTGATTGGTGGCTGGGGCTACCGGGTAGAGGAAGCCGACGACGGACAAACGGCGATCGACATGGTAAAAGAGAATCCCTATGATTTGATCCTCATGGACATAAGGATGTTGAAAGTATCAGGTCTTGAAGCTCTGGCCGTAATTAAAAGGTATAATCCTTCAATACCGGTTATCATTATGACTGCTTATTCCTCTGTTGAAACAGCAGTTGAGGCCCTGAAAAATGGTGCTTACGACTATTTAACCAAGCCCCTTGATTTTGAAAAACTCAAACTTACTCTCAGGCGGGCGACAGAGCATCTTCGTTTAAAGAAAGAAAACCAGGCATTGAAGGCTTCGCTTGCCGCTGGTTTTGACCGGCAGCAGATAATAGGGCGCAGTCCTGCCATGAAACAACTGCTTGAAGTTGTCAGCCAGGTCGCCCCATCGGAAGCCAGTGTGTTGATAAGCGGTGAATCAGGAACCGGTAAAGAATTGATTGCGGCCGCCATTCATTACAATAGTCCCCGCAAACAGGGGCCGTTTGTCAAGATAAACTGTGCTGCGCTTACAGAGACACTGCTCGAATCGGAGTTGTTCGGTCATGAAAAAGGGGCCTTTACAGGCGCAGATCGCCGAAAAGAAGGTCGTTTCCTCCAGGCTGACGGTGGCAGTTTGTTACTGGATGAAATCAGCGAAATGTCTCTTTCCATGCAGGCTAAGTTGCTCAGAGTCATACAGGAACGAGAACTGACCAGGGTTGGCGGCCAGCAGGTGCTGAAGGTGGATGTCCGCCTGATCGCTGCAACCAATAAAGACCTAAAAGAGATGATCAAAGAGGGGCTTTTTCGTGAAGACCTGTACTATCGTCTGAACGTGGTTAACCTCCACCTGCCGCCTTTGCGAGATAGACAGGAAGATATCCCCCTGCTGGCGCAGCATTTTCTGAAAATATTTGCCGCTAAAAATTCAAAATCAATAGAAGGCCTTACACCGCAGGCAATGGATTGTTTGCTTCGGTATTCCTGGCCGGGCAATATTCGCGAGCTGATGAACGCTGTTGAAAGGGCGGTGGTTCTCAGCCGGGGAGGTTATCTTGACCGCCAGGATTTTGCTGTTGATTCATGTCGCCGGGAAGGTCAGCTTTCGGCCGCTGACAACCAGATTTCTCATGATACTTTGGCTAATCTGCCCCTGGCGGAAGTTGAACGGCGCACTATTATGGAGACCCTGGAAGCTGTGGGCGGCAATAAAAGCGAAGCGGCCCGCAGGTTAGGCATAACCCGGAAAACATTACACAAAAAGCTCAAAAAATACGGGGTTATGGATTGATTATTTTACAGCCGGTAACCTGCTGAAAAGCCGGTTCTTCTAGATTGCTCCAACCCCTGTTCCTGTCCCTGTTACCTGAGTTCAGCTAAAGTTATTCCTTTTATTTGCCGATATATCCAGCAACTGTTGAATCTGCGGTATACGGCCGCTGTGGGTTTCTGTTTTTCCCATCCGGAATACGGGAAATAAAATTAATCAAGTGGGGAACCGGTGTTGATGTCCAGGGAATCAACCATCATTGAGTTGGTTAAAAAAGTAAAGGCCTTGGAACAGGAACAGGAAAATTCACTCAAGACCCAGGCCGCCCTGCAGGAAAGCGAAGAACGTTTCCGGCTCATCTCGGAAACAATCCATTTCGGAGTATTTGAAATGGATGAAAATGGCAGTATATTGTACACCAATACCAGTTTCCAGGAGATATTCAGCCTTAACCTGGTCGAAAGTTTGGTGGTCGACTGGACTGATTATCTTCACCCTGAGGACAGGGACCATGTAAAGCAACAGTGGCGGCGGGCCCTTAAGGATCTGGCACAATATTCCACCGAGTGCAGAATAATTTCTGCGGATGGCAGAACACGCTGGATTCACCTGCATACTTCACCTGTATTTTCTGATGCCGGAGCAAGGTATACCGGTACGATAGAAGATATTACCAAGCGTAAACAGTTCGAGCAGGCCCTTAAACAGGCCAAGGAAGAGGCTGAAGCCGCAAATAAGGCCAAAAGTCAGTTTATGGCCAACATGAGTCACGAGATCCGTACTCCGATGAACGGGGTGATCGGTTTTACCGAGTTGCTTTTGGAAACCGACCTTGATGATTTACAACGTGATTATACCGAGACCATAAGGCGCAGCGGTGAGGCCCTTCTGTCCCTGATCAATGACATTCTTGATTTTTCGAAAATTGAATCAGGAGAACTGGAATTTGAATCCATTGAATTTGATCCGGAATTACTGATTTATGATGTTTGTGAGCTGATTCGTCCACGGATTGGAGAAAAGCCGGTCGAGTTGCTTTGTCATGTTGGAGATCAGGTGCCTACGGTGGTGAAAGGTGATCCCCTGCGTTTTAGGCAGGTGGTGACCAACCTGCTGGGTAATGCTCCCAAATTTACTGAACTCGGTGAGATCGAGCTGGGCCTGGATGTGGAAGGTGAAGAAGAGACACGCATAAAGCTGCACGTGACAGTGCGTGATACAGGTACTGGTATCGCAAGTGATAAACTGGAATCTATCTTTGAACCGTTTCAACAGGCCGATGGATCAACCACCAGAAAATACGGGGGTACCGGCCTGGGGTTATCCATTTGCCGGCAATTGGCCCAAATGATGGGTGGAAATGTCTGGGCTGAAAGCACCATTGGAAAGGGAAGTACTTTTCACTTTACAGCCTGGCTGGAAAAAGTACCCTCCAAACCCGTCCGGAGATTTATCACGACCGAGCTTGCCGGACGGAGAGTAATGGTTGTCGATGACAACCACACCAGCGGCCGGATACTTCAACACGTGTTGGAATCTGCAAAGTTGGAAGTTACTGTCGTAGATTCGGGCAAAGCAGCTTTGGAAATGCTGGAGGCAGTTGACAGCCATGGTCGCCCTTATGATCTCTGCCTGATCGATCTCGGGATGCCGGATCTGGATGGCCTTGCCCTGGCACGGCGTATAAGAAAACAAAACAAATTGGAAGGAATCGTACTGATCGCTCTTGCATCGTCGATAAAGCGTGATGCCAACAAGTCCAAGGCAGCCGGGTTTGAAGGTTATTTGTCTAAACCGGTAAGACGAAACAAACTGTTGCAGATGATCAAGCGCTTGTTGGGTGTGCCTGATCACGACGGTGAACCCGGTCAAGGGAAAGACAAATCTATTCATACGGAATACAGTGTAAGGGAAGATTTAAAACGTTCGGTAAGAATATTGCTGGCTGAAGACAACCCGGTTAACCAGAAATTGGCCAAGATAATGTTGGGCAAGGCCGGGTACCATGTAGATGTTGCCGGCAACGGTGTCGAGGTGCTTGAAAAATTGCGACGGCATCCGGATAAATTCGATTTGATCTTCATGGATGTACAGATGCCTGAAATGGACGGCATGGAAGCGACCAGACAATTGAGAGAGCAAGGTTTCGTTAATATTCCGATTGTAGCCATGACAGCCCATGCCATGAAAGGTGACCGTGAAAAGTGCCTGGAAGTTGGTATGAACGACTATATCACCAAGCCGGTCAAACGTGAGGTGGTATTCGAAATGGTGAACAACTATGTATTGTCCAAGGAGGAAATAAAATGAATTTTCAAGAACTTGGTGAGAGATTAGGACTGGACGAAGATGAGTACCGTGAACTTGTCGAGCTTTTTGTTGAAACCGGGTCGGTGGATTTCGAACGCCTGAGAACATCTGTTCAGAACCAGGATACAGAGCAAATCGTAAAATCAGCCCACACTCTCAGTGGAGCTGCAGGTAACCTGGGCCTGATGGAGATTCACAAGCTGGCCAAACAGATAGAGAACAGCGCCCGGGACAATCGACTTGAAGGGCTGGATGAAGTAACCGGCCAACTGAAAATCCGGATGGACCAGGTGTCTGCTGTAGTGGCAGGCTGATTTGCCCATGGGGCCGGGAGACTTTCTCCTCCCGGGTTCAGGGCGCCGTAGACGCTTGACTGTCCAGGCCGGTATGATAGAAAACCGGCATGGAAAAGTGTTATAAATTCAGCCGGATTGAAAAAGCAATCCTGTCTGCTCTGCAAAAACCGGCGGTGCTTGATCATAAGATACTGGATTTTATCAATTCCAGCCTGGGCCTGCATACAGCCGAAGACTTACAGAACCTGTTTGATGCATATCGTTCCAGTGAATGTGCGGCTGTGCTGGAACTGTTATTGTTTCCTTCCCATGCCCTGCAGCTTGTCCTGGAGGGTGAATTAGAGGGTAACGGCTTTTCCCCTGACCGGCTGGTCGATTTGACCGACAAGATTTCACAAGCATCACCCTCCTTAAAAATACTGCTGCCAAAGGACAAGATTGCAGTTCAGTTTCCAATGCAGCCTGAACACAGCGAAACTTTCATCAGGCGGCTGAATCTGGACTGGTCTATCGACCAGTCGGTGAAGGCAGCTCTTGCCGGCGATTCACTTTCAGATGTACGCTATGAGTTGCTGGTGCTTATGCGCAACCAGCGTGTAAATTTTCACCCGGCCAGTGGCTCTTTTTTCTCACAAGTAATTCTGGAAATGCATGCAGAAGACAAATTTGTCGATATCCTCAAAATGTTGATAGGTGCCTTGAATCAATGGCCTTCCGGTTTGAGCGCCTTTGAATTTTTGTCAGCCCAGAAGCAGTCTTATTTCAACCAGTTATCCAAGGCGGCTCAGATGGAAAATTACCGCAATCAAGCAGGTTTCGAATATGTTCTTTCAAGTGGGGTCAGGATGCCGTATATCAATGTCGAGGCAGCCCGGGGTAAAATAGCCCTGATTGACAAGATTTGCTTTTCCATGTTTGGCAGAATAATCTGACCGGAAAGGTGAGTTAAAATCGGAAGCTTGTTAAGTCTCTCCATCGGCTCTGATAAGCCCGATAATTTGTTCGGCAATACAATTTGCAGGAGATCCGGAGAAATGAATGCTGATAAAAAGAGATTGCCGCTGATAATTAGGGTTATTTTATGTTTGTGGCCCTTGTTGATTATCATATCAGTACCCTTGTGCCGGGCTGATGTTCAGAGCGAGCTCGCTACGGTCTTGGCAGGCGTTGAGAAACGTTATGCCGGCAATGGCTTCGTGGCTGATTTTTTTCAGCACTCAACCCTTAAAGCCATGGATATTTCTGATTCAGCCAAGGGGCGGATATGGGTCAAAAGACCGGGGAAAATGCGTTGGGAATATAGTAAGCCCGAGCGGCAGGTGGTGGTTACAAACGGCCGACGGCTGTGGATTTACAGGCCACTTGACAATCAGGTTATGATTGGTGAAGCTCCGGATATGTTCGGCCAGGGAAAGGGTGCTGCTTTCCTGTCCGACATGAACTCCTTGCGGGAAAAATACAGGATAAGCTTGGAAAAAAGCGCTAATCCCGACTATTGGCGGATAAGATTGATTCCTCGAAATAGAGAGTCGGAACTGGCGCAAATCGATATTTCAATATCACGCAAGACCTTTCAGGCTGATCAGATTGTTACCTGGAACGCCTATGGCGATGAAACACGCATCATTATGAGTAACTACGATTTTAAGGCCAGGCTGCCGGACAATCTGTTTGAATTCATCCCTCCCAAAGGGGTCGATATCGTTGAACTGCACCCCTGAAGCCCTTGAAAAATTTTGTAAACCCTGGTCCTGTCTATTTGATTACATCTGCCGGGAAGGCAGTAAAAAAGCCTGTTTAAGCCGACTAGGGCAATTTGATTTTTTGCCCGGGATAAATGGTTTGGCCTGGCTTAAAATGGTTGATCCGGACAAGATCTTTGACCGTTGTCTGGTATCGCAAGGCTATCCTGAACAGGTTTTCACCCCTGCGTACCATATGGAAACGGGTTTTGACAGCAGGAGGTTTTGGTTTATTTGCTGAAGTCAACGGGGCGCTGCCTGTATCAGATTCAACCACAGGGGACCCTGGCTGTTGCTGAATTTGACTCCTTTCAATAACTGAAGATTGAGCCTTGAATTGCCGGATAAGCATCTTTTCGAGCGATTCCAGGCGTTGATTGATATTTTCTATCCGGCCGTTGTTGTTCTCCAGGCTGGTTATAATTTTTTCAAAGCGGTCCGCCAGGTTTTCAAGTTCAGCCGTCAATCGGCGGTCGTTTTCTGAAGGTTGCAATACACTGATCTGTGACACGGCCTGTTCAAGCCTGTTCAATTGAGCCCCCAGGCCTTGAAACCACCAGGCGGCAAGCGCAACAGCCACGGCCAGCATCGCTGTGACCAGGATAGTCGGTTTCCAGTTGGTTGCAATTATAAAGTTGGAATCAACCGACGGTTCGAGTTTCACCTGCTCGGGAGTCAGGGCTTCGGAGGAAGACAGGGTGTCCGGACTTGCCGATTTATTGTTTTCTTTTATCGATGTGTTGATTTTCCAGCGCATTTCTCCATTAACAAAATTGATAAAGCGTTCACGATCCTTTTTTGTCTCCGGGTACAAGTCACAGCCGATTGTCGTTTGGCCGGAACCAGGTTGTTGCTGAAGCCACCTGACCTGCATTAGAACAGGTACATCAAAACTCAAGCTGGCGGTGCCGATTATTTCCTTAAGGACCAAAGCGTCGTCTTTGTTTATTGCAATATCAGGTGGGGGTTTGTTGCTGGAAAGTTTTATTCCACTTACACTGATATTTTCAACCCTCATGGAAAAGGGTGATTGTCCGGCCGAAGGAAGTTCGACCACTGCAAAAAGACCTTCTGTTTCAGAAAAAGAAACCCGTCCGTTTTTACGTTTTTCTATGCCGGGTTTGTCCTTGGTAGTCATGGTTTTGTTGTATATCATCGCCATGAGCCGGTCTTAATGGCATTGGCTTTGTTTTATTTTCCTTGAAAATGAAATTGTAAAAGGTGGTGGAAGTTTAGGGCCGTGAAAAAGCAGTTCCAGATCATTTCAGATGAATCAGGGGCAATCTATAGATCAATATTCCCACCATTTGGGTCTAAAAACATAACCCCGACTTTAGCAGAAGATTTGTCTGTGAGCAAGACGATGAGGGAATAATTCTTTTTGTACTGATATGTTGTATACAGCCTGAAGTAATCAAGTTTCGGGTACAATCTAACCACTTGCCTGGTTTACCGATGGGTACAAATTCCCCAGAATGATCAGGGAAAGATTATTTCAGAGCTGAGGCGACTTTGGTTTTCAGGGTGGTCAGGTTGAAAGGTTTTTGGATAAAACCGAGACAATTACCATCTATAAGTTTTTGGCTCTGGTTATCCAAGGCATACCCGCTAGATAAAAGAACTTTAACCCGGGAATCCAAAGTTTTCATTTGCTCCAGTACGACCCTGCCGTCTATGTCGGGCAATATCAAGTCACAAATAACAAGATCGATCTGCCGGCTTATTTCAGAAAACAGTTTGAGAGCAGAACGACCGCTGTCTGCTGTAACCACTTCGTATCCTAATTTCCGTAGCATCCTGGTGCCTACTTCAATTATCATCGCCTCGTCATCAATGAGCAAAATAGTTGCTTTATCTTTACCATAATTTGTGTTTTTGGCTACGGTTTTAGGGTCCTCAGCCAAGGGTGGCTTATCAATTCTGTCATTATCGGTACAGCCCTGTCCATTGCCGTCTTCTGTCGGCTGCTGGTGTGGCTTTGCCATGTGTCGGGGACCGGCATTTTTGCCGCTTTCTTGTTGTTTCATTGTAATTTCTCCATTTTATACTGGCAAAATTTAGCAAAAATGGTTTGTATCTTA
>JALVQM010000385.1 GCA_027025615.1 Desulfobacteraceae bacterium
CAGACACACCGGCTGAATTAATCCATGCCATGCAACCACATGGTATCTTCCTTTCAAATGGCCCGGGAGATCCCGAGCCGGTAACCTATGCCGTTGCCAGTGTTAAAGAACTGATGGGGACTTGCCCCATGTTCGGGATCTGCCTGGGGCATCAGATTCTGGGCCTGGCCTTGGGCGGCAGAACGTACAAGCTTAAGTTCGGACACAGGGGGGCAAACCAGCCGGTAAAAAATCTTGCCAGCGGCAAGGTAGAAATAACCTCTCAAAATCATGGGTTTGCGGTCGACGCAGACTCTCTGCCCTCCAGCGCTGTCGAAATAACCCATATCAACCTGAATGATGACACCCTGGAAGGTTTCCGGCACCGCAGTCTGCCCTTGCTTGCCGTACAATATCATCCAGAGGCAGCACCCGGGCCACATGACGCCCGCTACCTTTTCAATCAATTTCGAAAAATGATCGACGACTGGAAAAGTTGACTATTTAGCGAAAATCCTTTACCTCAATCAAAAACCATACTGGTCCTTTCAATGCCCAAAAGAACCGATATCCATAAAATCCTGATCATCGGCGCCGGCCCCATCATCATCGGCCAGGCCTGTGAATTCGACTATTCAGGCACCCAGGCGTGCAAAGCCTTGAGGGAAGAGGGCTATCACGTCATCCTGGTAAACAGTAACCCGGCCACCATCATGACCGACCCTGAAATGGCCGACCGCACCTATATCGAACCAGTCACCGCCCCAACCGTAGCGGCTATCATCGAAAAGGAACGCCCCGACGCCCTTCTGCCCACCCTTGGGGGGCAGACAGGCCTCAACACCGCCGTAAAGGTGGCTGAGACAGGTATCCTGAAAAAGTACGGTGTCGAAATGATCGGCGCCAGCCTGGAAGCCATCCAGAAGGCTGAATCCCGGGATCGTTTCCGGGCGGCCATGGAACGTATCAACCTGAGAATTCCAAAAAGCGGTTTCGCCACCAGCCTGGACCAGGCCCGCCGGATTGGCGAGCAGATCGGCTATCCTGTTATAATCAGGCCCAGTTATACCCTTGGCGGCACAGGCGGTGGGGTCGCTTATAATCCTGAAGACCTGGAAAACACCGCCAAGGCCGGCCTGGATGCAAGTCTCATCGGCCAGGTGATGATCGAGGAATCTGTACTGGGCTGGAAAGAATACGAATTGGAAGTAATGCGGGATCACAACGACAACGTGGTGATCATCTGCTCCATCGAAAACATGGATCCCATGGGTATCCATACCGGGGACAGCATTACCGTGGCCCCTGCCCAGACCCTGACCGACCGTGAATACCAGATGATGCGCAACGCCTCCCTGGACATCATGCGTGAAATCGGTGTCGATACCGGCGGTTCCAATGTACAGTTCGCCATCCATCCCCGCACCGGGGAAATGGTGGTTGTGGAAATGAATCCCCGGGTATCCCGCTCCAGTGCCCTGGCATCCAAGGCCACCGGTTTTCCGATTGCCAAGATTGCCGCCAAGCTGGCGGTAGGCTATACCCTGGATGAAATTCCCAATGATATTACCGGTCAAACCTTGGCATCGTTTGAACCGACCCTGGATTATTGCGTAGTCAAAATACCCCGCTGGACCTTCGAGAAATTCCCTGAAACCGAGGACGTTCTGACCACCTCCATGAAGTCGGTCGGAGAAACCATGGCTATCGGCCGAACCTTCAAGGAAGCCCTGCAGAAAGGTTTGCGGGGTCTGGAAATCGGTCGTTACGGTCTTGGTGCCGACGGCAAGGGAAGGCTTGCCGAAAACGGGCAGTTTCCCACCAGCGAGGAAATTGAACAAAAACTGGCCATTGCCAACTCCCAGCGTATATTCTACCTGCGTTACGCCCTGCTCCAGGGCATGAGTGTCGACACGATTTATGAAATCACAGGCATCGACCCCTGGTTCATCCACCAGATCAGGCAGATGGTTGAACTGGAACAGGAACTGGCAAGTCATGCGGAACAAACTGACTCCGGTATGCCCGAGGCCCGGTTGCTGGCCAAAGCCAAGGCCTGGGGTTTTTCCGATCACCAACTGGCTCACCTGCTTAAAAAAGACCCGGAACAGGTTAGTAACTGGCGCAAGCAGCAGGGCGTCCGGCCAGTTTACAAGCTGGTAGACACCTGTGCCGCCGAATTCCGTGCAGCCACGCCCTATTACTACTCCACCTATGAAACCGAATGTGAAGCCAGGGTCTCCAAAACCCGCAAAGTCATCATCCTGGGCGGAGGCCCCAACCGGATCGGCCAGGGCATTGAATTTGATTACTGCTGTGTTCATGCCAGCTTCGCCCTTGCGGAAATGGGCATTGAAAGCATCATGGTCAATTCCAACCCCGAGACGGTGAGCACAGATTACGATACCTCAGACAAGCTCTATTTCGAACCGCTGACCGAAGAAGATGTGCTCCATATCATCGAAAAGGAAAATCCGGATGGAGTTATCGTCCAGTTCGGAGGTCAGACTCCGTTGAACCTGGCAACCCCCCTTGCCCGCAAGGGGGTGCCGATCCTGGGAACCCAGCCCGAAAGTATCGACCGTGCCGAAGACCGGGAACTTTTCCAGGCCATGCTCAACCGCCTGGGGCTTATCCAGCCACCCAATGCAACGGCCATGACAGTAGCCGAAGCGGTGGAGGTGGCCGAATCCATCGGCTACCCGGTAATTGTCCGGCCCTCTTTTGTCCTGGGCGGACGCGCCATGAAGATCGTCTATGACCGGGAAGGGCTGGAGAATTTCACGCGCCTGGCAATCCTGGCTTCCCCCGGCCACCCGGTACTGATCGACAAGTTTCTGGAAGATGCCATAGAAATCGACGTGGATGCCATATCCGACGGTCAAAGCACAATCATCGGCGGAATCATGGAACACATCGAAGCTGCCGGGGTCCATTCGGGTGACTCTGCCTGTGTTCTGCCACCTTACAGCATCGGCAGGGGACTTCTGGAAGAGATAGTCCAGGCTACCAAGGATATGGCCGGCGAACTTAATGTCATCGGCCTGATGAATGTCCAGTATGCCATTAAGGGCCGCCAGCTTTTTATTATCGAAGTAAACCCGCGGGCATCGCGGACTGTGCCCTTTGTCAGCAAGGCCACCGGAATACCTTTGGCCAAGATAGCCACCAAGGTCATGTTGGGAACGACATTGTCTGAAGTCGGCCTGACCCGTCAACCAGTGCCGGGGCACACCTGTGTAAAGGAAGCTGTCCTTCCCTTCGACCGCTTTCCCAATGTGGACACCCTTCTTGGGCCCGAGATGAAATCTACCGGTGAAGTCATGGGGCTTGGGCCTGATTTCGGTTCGGCCTATGCCAAGGCTCAGCTTGGGGCAGGCCAAAGGCTGCCCAGTGATGGCTGTGTTTTTATCAGCGTCCTTGATCCTGACAAACCGGCCGCCCTGGCCGTGGCACGCCAGCTTGAACGACATGGTTTTTCAATCCTGGCCACCGAAGGAACTCATCGTTTCCTGAAAAACAACGGCATTGCCAGTACCAGGATCAACAAGGTGTCCCAAGGCCGCCCCCACGTGGAAGACGCCATAAAAAACGGCCAGGTTCAACTCGTAATCAACACCGGTTCCGGCGACACTCCCCGTCGGGACGGATTTATTATCCGTCAAGCAGCTTTGAAATACGACGTGCCTTATGTCACCACCATTGCAGGTGCCTTGGCCATGGCCAAAGCTGTTGCAGCCATGCAGGCCAAACGTTTGACGGTCTGCCCGTTGCAGGAATATCATGCCTGATGGTTTTGCAAATAGTCCGAAATCCACGTAACGTTTCACCTTTAAGTCAAGGCGGGGTGCTTCAGTTAAATCGTATTACCCGGGACTTACGACACCTTGATCTCGAACTTGCTGCAAGACCATTGTGGTTTAAACTTTTTGCAGATGTGTAACTGTTTAACAAAATCTTTTCTGCGATATCTAATTAACTTTTAATCCAAAGCCTGACACTTTGGAGTACCGAGGAGATTTGATCATGGAAAGCGGAAGGCAGCGGCTGCATGAAAGCAAGTTTGTGCCAGCCAGGCAAAGGCCCCGTGAGTCCTGTGGACTTTTTGCTGTCAGCGGTCACCAGGAAGCAGCCAAACTCTGCTATTTCGGCCTCTACGCCCTTCAGCACCGGGGCCAGGAGAGTGCCGGAATCGCTGTGGTGGACCAGGGCCACATGGATGATCACAAGGCAATGGGCCTGGTTTCTGATGTTTTTCCGATGCAGATCCTTAAACGCCTCAAAGGTCCCAGCGCCATCGGCCATGTACGCTATTCCACCACCGGCAGCTCAATTTTGTCCAACGCTCAGCCTTTCGTTGTGCGTCACAGGAACAAGGCCTATGCCGTTGCTCATAACGGCAACCTGGTAAACGCCCACACATTGAAGGAAGAGCTTGAAAAATCCGGTTCGATCTTTCAGTCGACCATGGACAGCGAGGTTTTCTTGCACCTGTTTGTCAAGAACCTAAATCTGGGATTCGAAGAAGCCCTCAAGGCAACGGTCGCTAAAATGGAAGGGGCTTTTTCCATGGTCATGCTCACCAGCAGGGGCGAGGTGGTCGGCATCAAGGACCCCCAGGGATTCCGCCCCTTGTGCCTGGGACGCTTAAACGGCAACTGGATTCTGGCCTCCGAGACTTGCGCCCTGGACCTGGTCCAGGCCGAGTACGTCCGCGAACTGGAACCTGGCGAAATAATAATAATCGACCACAACGGGGTCCGCAGCCTTTGTGCTTCTAAAAGCACCAAAAAATCTTTCTGTATTTTCGAATTCATCTATTTTGCCAGGCCCGACAGCACTATTTTCGGACGCAATGTATACCTCACCCGCAAGGCCCATGGCCGAAGGCTGGCTGAAGAGGCACCGGTCAAGGCAGACCTGGTAATGCCTTTCCCGGACTCCGGTACCTACGCCGCCCTGGGTTATTCAGAGGCATCCGGAATACCGTTTGAAATGGGAATGATAAGAAATCATTATGTCGGACGCACATTTATCCAGCCAACCCAGAGTATGCGGGACTTCGGTGTAAGGGTCAAGCTCAATCCGGTCCGGGAACTTCTCAAGGGAAAGGACATAATTATCATCGAAGATTCCATTATCCGGGGCACAACAGCCAAAACCAGGGTCCGCACCCTCAGGGAACTGGGGGTACACAAGGTACACCTGCGGGTGGCAGGCCCTCCTCACAGGTTCCCCTGCCATTATGGAATCGACTTTTCCACCAAGGGAGAACTGATCGCAGCCCGAATGACGGTCGACGAGCTGAGAGACTATCTTGGACTGGATTCGCTTTACTACCTGAGCCTGGAAGGACTGCTGGAATCTACGGGTATCGAAAACCCAGGCGATCACTTTTGCAAAGCATGTTTCGATGGTTGTTACCCGGTGGATTTCGACGACAATCTTTCCAAGCTCTGCCTTGAAAGCTGAAAGACAAGCCGGGAACGTATATCTGCAGGGATACCCGGGATTTTAATTTGGCCTTGCCTTTGTCAGAGGCAGGGCCTAATATGGGAGCAGCAATCGTTGCCCCCTGGGTTGTACGTTCATCCATTTGGAGACCATCCATGATAGAATCCAAGTATTTGAAAGAAAATATTGAAAACATTCAGCGTTTGATGACAATCCAGGCGCTCAGGCATTTTGAAACCAGGAACCTGGGCAAATTATTACGCTTGAGCAAAATACGTCAATATGAAGACGGGGAGCAAATCATCCAGGAAGGTGCCATGGACCCCTGGCTGTACTTTCTTTTGTCAGGCAAGATACGGATCACCAAGGAAGGCGAAGAAATCGGCACAATTGACCGCATGGGTGAAATTTTCGGCGAAATGCGGATAATCGATGACCAAAGCCGCTCGGCTTCTGTATACGCGGTGGGAAGAACAGTCTGCCTGGCGGTAGACACGTCGGCCAAAAATCGCCTGTCCACTTCTGACGAAAAAGATGAACGGCTTGATTTTCTGCTGTTGCTTTACAGAATCTTTGCTGAATACATGACAGCCCGCCTCAGACTTACCAACGAAGAATTGATCCGGGCCAAGAAAACAGCCAAGCAAGTAAGGGCGCGCTTGTCAAAACCTAAACCAAAAGCCAAACCGCCTTCCAATATCAGCTGATGCATCGAACTGTCGCTTTTTCCCGTAACGCGGTAAACATCTTTTTCCACATTTTAACCCGGTGCAACCTCCGCTGCCGCCATTGTTATATCAATCCCGATCAGCACGGCCGGCATGATCTGCCCCTGGCAACCATCCGGGCCTGGCTGGCGGCTTTTAATCCCAGCGACAAGCAAGCCAACGTAATTTTCCTTGGTGGTGAACCCACCCTGCACCCTGAACTGCCGGATGCAATCCAGGCAGCACGCGAGCTGGGCTACCATTCGGTGACCATAGACACCAACGGCTACCTGTTCAACCATATCCTGGAAAAAGTCACTCCAGACCAGGTGGATGTCATCAGCTTCAGCCTGGATGGTGCCAATGCTGCCACCAATGACCGCATCCGGGGTCAGGGATCCTATAAGGCCTGCCTGGAAGGTGTGGCCAGGGCCAGGGCAGCCGGGTTTTCCACCAGTCTGATATACACTGTCAGCAATCTAAACCTGGATGAACTTGAACAAATGCCCCCCCTGCTTGAAAAAATCGGAATCGAACATTTCTTCATCCAGGTAATCGGCCTGCGGGGGCCCTGGGCAGATACCCGCTCCCGGAAAGCAGCCGGACCACGGCCGCAACAAGTAAGGGCCGATCTGTGGCTGGAAACAATTCCCAGGGTGGCAGCAAATACGGCATCCCGGGGCATTACCGTCACCTACCCAAAGGTATACCTTGAGGCTGACGAGCCTTTTGAATGTGCCGGGCTGGTGGCCGAGAATTATTTTATCTTTCCCAACGGCAGGGTCTACCGCTGCCCCCTTTGCGAAGATTATCCCTTGCACAGCCTGCAGTTTAAAGACAATTGCCTGGTGGAAACCGGTGGGATCAACGAAGCCCGCCTGTTCAACCTGACCATCGCCGAGGGCTGTGTCATGAACAAGCTGATCCAACCCAGTAATCTGGCTTACAACGGCCGCTCAAATCCCCGTTACCGCGTGGCCTGCTGTATGCTGAAAGAAGAAATTACCCCTGAATGAAAAATTCCGGCAAGCAGATTTACCCGCTGAACATCCGGCCCCTGCCCTGACTGTCGCGTTATATCCGGATTCACCCTTCCACAAACGGTTTTTATTCTCCCTGAAAAACCAGTTCACCATCAAAAAAGGTCATCAAAACCCGGGCATCGCTGATCCGGCAACCGGCTGCGGCCAGGTCACGGTCCACTACAATCAGGTCGGCCTTTTTCCCAGCGGTAACCGTGCCCAACCACTGCCCGGCTCCGGCGGCATCGGCAGCCACCCGTGTATAAGCTGCCAGGGATTGTTCCACAGAAAGGCACTGCTCTGGATACCAGCCGCCTTCAGGATAACCATCCGGGCGGCAGCGGGTAACCGCGGCAGACAATCCCAGCAAGGGATCGAAGGGACAGACAGGATGATCAGAACCAAAAACAAGCTTTATTCCGGCAGCTGCCATTTCCTTGAAAACGTAGCAGCGGCCGGCAAGTGGTCCCAGGGCCTTTTCCAGCATGTCAATGTCATCGGGCAGGTTAACCGGCTGGACACTTGCAACCACATCCAGACCAGCCAGACGCTGGAGGTCAGACTTGCGCACCATCTGTAAATGCTCTATCCGGTGAACAACCGCCGGCCCGCTCACAACTGAATCCCCGGGCAGGGCTGCCATGATGTTGATTACCATTTTGCAGGTTCGATCTCCGATGGCATGCACCATCACCGCCAGGCCGGCCTTGTGGGCTGCCCGGATATCTTCGCCCAACTGTTGCGGATCCACCAAAGTAATTCCTCTGCCGCCATCCCGGTATGGTTCAAGTTGCCAGGCGGTCCTGGCCCCCATGGATCCGTCACCAAAGTACTTTATGTGTCCTATCATCAAGCGCCGGTCTCCAAAGCCGGTGGAAAGACCCAAAGCTATTGCATGATGCAACAGTTCACCGGCCAGCGAAGTCCAGCAGCGTAACCGGACGAGCCCTTTTCTATTGGCCGCCTGTAAAAAAGACAGGGCGGCCGGAGCATCAAGGCCACCCATGAGGTGAACATCGTGGACAGCGGTAATTCCACAGGCATGCAGGTCTGCGGTCAATGAACATAGAGCTGCTTCAAGTTGCCGGTAATCCGGCTTTGGGATTGCCCTCTTGACCATGTTGATGGCCAAATCACGCAGGATACCGGTTGGATTGCCCTCCGGGTCCCGATCTATAACACCGGAACCTGGATCAGGTGTGTCCCGGCCAATACCAGCTTCTGCCAAGGCCTTTGAATTAGCCACCGCCATGTGCAAATCAGCCCGCCACAGTAAAACCGGGTTGTCCGGTGCAACGGCATCCAGATCACGGCGGCCGGGCAGCTTTGGCTCTGGCCAGGCAGGCTCAAACCAACCATTGCCCCAAATCCAACTTCCGGTCGGCAGGGATCGCGACCGGCTGGAAACAGCCTCCTGGAGCTGCTCCAGGCTTGCCGTGGCAGAAAGGTCGAGACCTAAACGGAAAAAACAGGTCTCAAAAAAGTGGAAATGCGAGTCCATAAATCCTGGCAGAACCAGGGACCCGTTGAGCTCCACCCGCCGGGTTGTCCGGCTGCATAGACCAAGGACAGTATCGTTGTCACCGACGGCCACGATGCGATCATCTTTGATGGCCACAGCCTGAGCCAATGGATTTTCAGGATCCTGGGTGCGGACAACTCCGCCTACCAGGGCCCAGTCGGTATTTGTTTCCGGAGTAATCTTCAAGGTTGGCTGCCTTTGTTTCAAACCCAGGGATAGTCAAAAACCTGTCCTTTGAAATTGCGGATTTTCCACAAACCAGGCTTCCGGGACACGACGTATTCGGGAACCAGGGGGACCTTTCCCCCGCCACCGGGAAGATCGATCATCAGTTGTGGTATGGCCAGACCGGTCAGGTTGCCCCGCAACCGGCTCATAAGATCAAGGGCCTGAGCCAGGGGCACCCTGAAATGAGCTGTTCCCGAAATTGGATCCAGTTGATGAAGATAATATGGCCGCACGCGTATCCTGAGCAAACTTGTCAGCAAGTCGACCTGGGTTTGATAATCATCGTTTACGCCCGCCAGCAGTACTGACTGACAGCCCAGCGGTATACCGGCATCAGCCAGCAGACCGCATGCCCTGGCCGAAAATGACGTAATTTCACGGGGATGATTGAAATGGGCCACCAGGAAAAGAGGATGAAAACTAGCCAGCATCCGGGCAAGTTCCGGTGTAATCCTTGATGGCCATGCTGACGGCACACGGCTATGGATACGAATCAGCTCCACGTGTTTTATTTGTCTGAGACGGGATAAAATAATTTCCAGCCTGGCATCTGAAAGCATCAAGGGATCACCACCTGACAGGATCACTTCCCTGACCTTACGCCGCTCGGCAATGTAGGCAAAAGCAGGCTCCAGGTCAGGTTGTCCGGCCGCCACCTTCCGGCGACGCATGCAAAAACGGCAGTGAACAGCGCAACTATCTGAAACAAGTAATAAAACCCTGTCAGGATAACGGTGTACCAGGGAAGGTACCGGTGATTGTCCCTCTTCGTTGAGGGGATCTAAATCAAAGACTGGATCATCGAGTTCCCGCCGGTCCGGAATCACCTGGCGACCCAGCGGATCTCCTGCCTCCCGGATCAAGTCCAGGTAATAAGAATTTATCCGCAAGGCAAAGCGATCCACCACCGGCTTGAGCCCCTCGTTTCGGAAACCAGGTAATCTTTCCAGCTCCTCGAGGCTTTCAAACCATTTTGTCTTGGCATTGATGTAAAGGCCGAGACTGTCTCTGTAAGCCGCTTTCGATTTGTTTGGCGCAACCATAGTCAAACGTTGAAACGGAAATTTATTATATCACCGTCATTGACCTGGTAGGTTTTGCCCTCCAGGCGGACAGTACCCTGCTTTCGGGCAGCCGGATAGCCGCCTGCCTGCTGCCAGTGATCGAAAGCCAGCACTTCGGCCCGGATAAAACCTTTCTGCATGTCGGAATGAATCACGCCGGCGGCTTCAACCGCCGGGCTTCCCCGACGAATAGTCCAGGCACGCACCTCATCCTGACCCACCGTGAAAAAAGAAATCAATCCCAACAATTGGTAGGACCTTGCAATTACCCGATCCAGGGCCGAAGCCGAAATGTTGAATTCTGCCAGAAATTCCCCGGCATCCTGTTCCGACATCTGGGCCAGTTCCTGTTCCAGCTTGGCCCGAACGACCATACAGGTTTCCTTTTCCAGAACCTGCCCGGCGCTTTCCGGTAAAGCTTCGTCTTCATCCTGATTATTGAACACCACCAGCATGGGCTTGGCGGACAGGAGGGCAAAACCCCTGAGCAATTTCTGGCCGGATATCTGAGGAAACCTGCGCAGGGGCTGTTCGGCCTCAAGGTGAGTGCGGCACTTGCCCAGGAGGCTGATCTCTTCCGGGTTGGGCTTTTTGCCCCTTTTGCCGTCAAGTTCGAGCCGTTCCAGCCGTTTTTCAACCACCATCAGGTCGGCAAGGATCAGCTCCTGATCAAGAGCTTCAAAATCGGCTGCAGGATCAGGCTCTTTGCCGTCCACACCCTTGAAATTACGCACAACATGAATCAGGGCATCGCAGTCACGGACCTTGTTCCATGCCGGCTGCTGCCCTGACTGTTTTCCTCCCTGCTCCTGAACCGCCGGCAAAAAATATTCAACCTGGGCATAGATGGTTTTACGTGGTTTGTACGCCTGGCTGAGAATATCTATGCGACTGTCGGGCACCTTGACAGTCCCGATCCGGTCTTCCCGCGAAAATTCATCGCTT